>CBIHNR010000192.1:0-9938 GCA_966211215.1 uncultured Pedobacter sp. | reverse complement strand
GTGGCTCGCCTTGTTTTGTATTCATATAATATAGCTCGCTGTGCATGTTAGAAAACAAGATGATAACAGCTTTTTGCTGGCCTTCTTCAAGTAAACCACCTGTAACATTGCTAACTAATGATCTGCTAACCGGGAACTCAATTCCAAAGCCATTCTGGTAAATACCGCCACGGGCATATAGGTTATATGTGCCATTAACCTGTACTACTTTATTATTTGCATTTGTAACAACCTTTAGCTGATAAGACACAACAACATCATTCATGTCGTAATCACCTTTGGCAGGCCACATATCTTCAAATGCAACTGTTGCTCCGGCATTTGAGTCGCTGGAAATGTAGTGGTTGTTAAATGCCTTGCTTGCATCCTTTGGATAATCGTCAAGGTTGTCCGATATGCCATCGCCATCAGTGTCAACAACAGGTGCGCTGCCATTTCCGTCAGAGCATCCACTTGCCGGAATATATACGTTGCAGTCTAAAGCTGCTCCGCCGGAAATAGTTCCATTTTTCTTCTCAATGCCAGTAGCATCGCAATAGCTAATTGCTCCCGTAATTAGTCCCGCACCCGTTAATTCGGTCTCAGCACTAACTTTTACCAGGGAAGAAGCATTGTAACCTTTGATGGTCCCATTGATTTTAATATCTTTTGTAGATAATATTGCTCCTGGGTATTGGGCAAGTTCTGAAGAACCATTAATAAAAGTTTTTGAGTCTACTTTGATATATCCATAGTTATTCATTTGAGTACTGTGGTCATACTCATTTGTTACCCAAAGTTTACACTTGTTATTAAACGTGGCATGGTTAAAAACTCTGAAATCTGTAGTTTTTATTGTTGCATTGTTATTGAAAATGCTATTAGAACCGATATCCATTAAGCCATTGATGACCATAGTGCCCTCATTGGTATGCACTGTAACAGGATCGGTTTGAGTCTCTGTGCTATATTCACCGTTTACAGTTAATGAACCGTAGTTTTCCAGAGTTCCAGCAAGGTTGATACCGCCCTCAAAAACTACAGTACCGTAGTTTTTAAGAGTGTTATTGTTTTGATTGAAATTAGTGGCTTTTTTGTTTTTATCATCGAACGTAACGCTACCGGAGGAAGTAATGATGATAGACATTGGATCGTTGATCTTATTGTTGGCAAGGTCTTTAATTGTAAGGTTCGTGCCACAGATTCTAAGCGTTCCGCCACCAGTGGTAAAGGAAACATTTAATGATTTATTGGAGCCACTTACACAAACAGTTTTGCCTCCGGAGATAGTAACAGTTTGATTGTTGCTGCTTAATGCAATTTCCTGAGTGCATCCGCTGGTACAATCTGGGCTGGTGCTCAATGTTTTGCCAGAGTTTTTAGTAGAGCTGATGGCCCCAGTTGGCGCGCCTAGAGATATATTTATGATGTTTTCATTAAGCGTAACCTTTTGCGAAGTGTTTGAATTGTCGGGAGCCGTTTTAACAATGTATACCTCCGTTATAGTGTTGGGTAAATATGCTTTGGTTTCAAATGAGCTACCCAATGAAGCCGATCCTTTTGAAATAAGTTTACCATCTGGCCCATAAATAGATATAACGTGCGCTGAGCCTAAAAAACGTGTATCGGTTACCGTAACCTTAAACGTAACATCTCTGGAAGATTCCCAGGTAAATCCTTCCGGAATCTTGATGTCAGTTAGTTTTTTGATGTTAGCATTTTCATCATCGTTGCCCATCTTTTTACAGGAGTATAAAGATAGCGCAGAGAGGGCTGTGATAAGTAGAAATTTAACTCTCATATTTTCTTAATTGTAAGGTTGGGATATAAACATCCGTGTATTGCAAATCAATTGACATGCCAGCACAGGTTTTAAAAGTTGTTCGATGTTAAGTGTTTGTTTATGAGTGTGTTGGTTCAGCTTTGGCTTGCGCTTGTTTGTAGCGGGTGGCTCTTCGTGTGTGAAGCCCCATGCGTAAAGTGGGGAAATTATATCACATGCTCATTGGCTGGTGGGATTTGCAAGCCGCTTAGTATATAATTCTGTAAGCAAGGGCTTTCATTTCTTGGTAGCCCTTAAAAATCAAAATGCAAATCCTTTCATCCTCAACTTTTATATTTGCACCATGATAAAATTGAAAATTCTCCTGTTCTTAGTAGGCAATTTATTTCTAATTCAGGGCATCCAGGCAGCTCAAGTAGATACTATTGAAACCTTTAGTGAGGCTATGAATAAAAAGATTAAAGCGGTAGTTATCACCCCCGAAGGATATAGTAAGAGCAAAAAGAATTTTCCAGTGGTGTATTTATTACACGGATTTGGTGGCCGCTATTCTAGCTTTATAAACGGAATCCCCTCATTGAAAGCATATTCAGACTCTTTTAGCATGATATTGGTATCGCCCGATTCTAATATAGGGAGCTGGTATTTTGATAGTCCGGTTGATCCTTCATGGAAATATGAAACCTATACCGCAACTGAGTTAGTTAATTGGATTGATTCACGTTACAGAACTATCAAAAATCGTGAGGGCAGGGGAATAACAGGTTTTAGTATGGGCGGCCATGGGGCTATGTATTTATCATTTAAGCATCAGGATGTTTATGGCGTTGCAGGGAGTATGAGTGGTGGCGTTGATTTTCGCCCTTTTCCTCGTAATTGGGAAATAGCTAAACGTTTAGGCCCTTATACGGATTTTCCTGAACGCTGGAATGAAAATACGGTTATTAACATGACTCATTTGTTAAAGCCAGCTTCTTTGGAACTGATTATTGATTGTGGAACTTCCGACTTCTTTTTTGAAGTAAATAATAACTTCCATCAAAAGCTATTAGAAAGCAAGATTCCGCACGACTATATAGTTCGCCCGGGCGGGCATAACTGGCCTTACTGGTCAAACGCTATTGCCTATCAACTGCTTTTTATGAGCAGGTATTTCAATTCCTCTGCTAGTAAGTAAAAAAACGGCATCAAAGAGTAATCTTCTGATGCCGGCCTCAAAAATATTTAATGCTTAGTAAATCTCTGTTGGGCGCACTCGGTCTACCGGTACACTCGGCCCGTCAGTTCCGTGGTCTTCCAATTTATCTTTAACCACACAGAATCCAGTTAGTCCGCGGTAAAGTAAGGTGCCGCCTACTCCCAGTTCTGCAAGTGCCAAAAATGGATGGGAAAATACGTTTGTAAGTCCCTTTAAAGCAATAAATGTACCTGCACCAATAGAAACCAACCGCTCTGATTTCTCAACATTTGCGTCGGGATTATATTGAAGTACTTTATTGTCTATAGTATCTGATACCCTGTTAATAATTGCGTTATTCATTTTATATCTTTTTCAATAGGTGTATTTAAGTAACCGATCAAAGAAAATACTGTTTACACAATTTTTATTTTTTATAGCATGCTCAATGTCCGAGAAATCTTTTCATAGGGCTTACATCAGTAAAAGGGTGCGGGTGTGGATCCTCACCCGGTTCGTTTGGCAAGCTTACATAATTGTAGATAGAAAGCATGGGCCGCATTTTTAACACAAAAGTTTCCACCCTCGAAGATTGAAGATAGTATTCTTCGGCTAATACCATGTAGTCGCCGAGTGTATCAAGCAGTATCAGTGGGTTGCTGAAATAGGTGATTGCTACTTTGTGGCTGTCTTTATTGTTAATCTGCGAGTTGAGCAGTGTAAATTGATAGTTCTCGAAATGGATTGCTGTATAATCAAGCGTATCGTGGAGTTCAGGGATTACGTTTTGAAGGCTATTGATATACCTCTTTATTTTCAATCCGATTTTTTGGTGTATGCAGTGAGCTTGAGGATTATTATCGGTAATTTCCTCAAATGTACTGAAAAGGTTGTCCCGATTGAACGCTGCAGCTTGGATCAGGAATTCGTAATAACTTTCATTGAACACACCAATCCCGAAAATGTCAGAATTATGTTTGTCAATAATTTGTTTGTAAGCCAGATTTATTTTTGCCTTTGCCATCGCTAACTTCTCCTTCAGTACTAGCTGTTAAGTAACATCATTTTTTATGTCAAGATATAGGTTCAATTGGCAAGGTCGGTGCACGCCGACGGTTAGTTACATGCCCATTCACTTATGAAATTCGAGTAACTATCACTCACAGGCAGTTCAACTCCGCTCTCCAATTGCACCTTACGGTTCTGTATTGACTTAACCTTTGAGACCGCCACTAGATACGACCTGTGTATTCGTTTAAACCTATCTGCCGGAAGTTTTTCGAGCACTTTTTTTAAAGGCATAAGCGTTAAAATAGGTTTAGCTCCCTCAATATGTATTCGGATATAGTCCTCAAGGCTTTCTATGTAATCAATATCGCGAAATGGAATTTTTACCAGTCTGTACTCCGAGTGCACATATAGGTTTTCGGTTTCGCTGCTTCCTGATCTAGATTTAAAGTTAAAATAATCAATCGCCTTTTGCACTGCTTTCAAGAAACGATTAAACTCGAATGGCTTTAGCAGATAATCAAGCGCATCTAATTCAAAACCTTCAAACGCAAAATTTTTATAAGCAGTTGTGAAAATAATCAACGGCCGATCCTTTAATGACTTAACCAATTCTATGCCAGTAATATCGGGCATGTTAATGTCCAGAAAAAGCAGGTTAACAACATTTTTGTTTAAGAACTCTGCTCCCGAAATAGCATCTTCAAAGCATTGGGTTAAACTTAATTCGGGTATTTTAGCGCAATATTCTTTTATTAGCTCAAGGGCAAGGGGCTCGTCATCAATGGCAATGCATTTTAAAGGAGCATGTTTCATACTTCAAGGTTTAGATTTACTTTAAATAAGCCATTGTCTTTTAAGATGTTCAGCTTGTGTCGCCCGGGATACAAATACGTAAGCCTTTTCTGAGTGTTTTCAATTCCAATGCCCGTACGCTCCAGGTTTTCCTTTCCCTGAAAAATACGATTTTCTGATGAGAAATTTATACTATTTTTTTGTACTTCTATCTGGATTGTAATTGGCGATTTTTCGTGCTTGCTAATGCCGTATTTAAAAACGTTTTCGATGAATGTCATCAATATCAGCGGTGCAATTTTCTGGTTTTCCAGGCCGCCGCTTACCGAAAAGGTAATAGGCGATGTTTTGCCAAGCCTTAATCGTTGAAGGTCGATATAATCAGACACAAATTTGACTTCATCTTTTATATTAACAAAAGTTTGCATTGCATCCTCCGTAACGTAACGCATAATACCCGATAGTTTCATGATGCTATCTGCAGTGTTAGGATTGCCAGTTACTGCAAGTGTGTAAATATTGTTGAGGGTATTGAACATGAAATGTGGATTGATTTGGGCTTTTAGTGACGAAAGCTCGGCATTGGCCTTATCCGCTTCTGCAAGTGCTGCCCGCTGTTCAGAAATTATCCATTGTTGGGCAATTTGTATGGCAAAACCAAGAGCCGTTATCATTAAAAATAAAAATATACTTACAATATCTAATCGGTTGTGAGAATGCGGAGGTGGTTCTGGCCGTTGCCGCTCATTTTGTACAATTGGAGGAGCGGTGTCTTGTATTTGAGGGCGAAAAGACGTCATAAGCCGGTCGAATGGCTGGATGGCGTAGATTGTCGCGAACAGAAGTAGCAACGCGGAGAGATAAACCTTGTACTTTTTCTTTAAAAACAACCGGGGAATTAAGGTGTATGTATGGAAATAAAAGAGCAATACAAAAGTGCCATTGAAAACCCAATAGGGCCATGATAACAGCATCTCAATGATATTTTCATGCATTGGCTCCCGATTGCTAAAGAAGAGCGGGAGGCTCAAAAACATTATCCAGCAGGCGATATGGATTATAAAATGAGATGTTTTTAGTTTAAACATAGATCAAAGGAACGCTTTAAATGAAGTAATTAATAACATTTATCGGCATTTGCTGCTATTGTATGGATGAAAAAACACCGAAAAGGTAGCCTGCGCAAAAAATATCGCTATCTTTCAAACGAACAAACCGCAAGTATTTTAATATGACTTATTGTTTAGGAATTAAAGTTAAGGATGGGCTAGTTGCCATTGCCGATACCCGCATTACTTCGGGAACAGACACTACCGTTAAAAAGAAGGTTTTTATTGAACAAAAGGAAAATTCCTCCATTTTTATTATGACTAGTGGCTTGCGTTCTGTAAGGGATAAGGCAATTACTTATTTCAAAGAACAACTCGACGAAGGTACCGAATTCAATAAGCTGTATAAAGCGGTAAATGCTTTTGGCGAACAGGTTAGGCGAGTGGCCGACGAAGATAAGGCTGCCCTGGAGAAGTCGGGTTTTAAGTTTAACCTGAATACTATTATAGGTGGGCAATTGAAAGATGACCAGGAGCACAAGTTGTTTCTTTTGTACTCTGAAGGTAATTGGGTAGAGCTGGATTCCGGTGCGCCATTTGTGATTATAGGAAATTCCGGGCATGGAAAACCCATTTTGCAGCGTACTCTTCATGGCGATTCGAGCATGGAGCTGGCCTTAAAAACCGGATTTCTTTCCTTCGATTCAACCCGTGCCAGTGCAAACGATGTTGATTTTCCTATTGATGTGATTCTTTATAAAAAAGATAGCTTTCATATCATCGAACATCGCTACGAAAAAAACGACCTTGAGCATATTTCTGCTCAGTGGGCAAATGAACTGAAAAAGTCTCTTCAAAATATCCCGGAAGAGTGGATGAAGGCTGCTTTTGAAAAAATAGGCCTTAAAAAAATAAAGAGCACCAAGAATGAAGTTTAATGTTTCATGCCAGTTAGAGTATGATGTCAATATTGATGGCACATTAATCCTTAATATTCATGCATTGAGAGCTCAGGGGCAATCAGTTCTGGAAGAAACATTAACTATTAATCCATATGTAAAAACAGAAGAACTGGTTCCGCTGAATGGAGAAAGCCGTTTAATCAGATTAGAAACGACCGAGAAGGCAAACTTAAAAATAGTTTATCAGGCTCTGGTCGACACTTCTTTTAAATTAATTCACTCTGCAGAGCTGGATGACGTGCCGGTTGCACAAATGACACCAGAAATCTTGTCTTTCCTGTATCCCAGCCGTTATTGCCAGTCGGACAAGTTGTATCGTTTTGCCAACAATAAATTTGGAAGCATCGAACACGCATTTGATAAGGTAGTTGCTCTAACAGACTGGATTCATGATAATGTGGAGTACCTAAGCGGTTCCACAAATTCTCAGACTTCAGCTTATGATACAGTGGCTGAACTTGCCGGTGTTTGCCGGGATTTTGCCCATTTGGGTATCGCACTTTGCCGGGCTTTAACTATTCCTGCACGATATTTTACCGGATATTCTTACTTGCTAAATCCTGCCGACTTTCATGCTTGTTTTGAGGCTTACATTGGTGGGCATTGGATCATTTTTGATGCCACCAAACTTGCGCCCCTAAATGGATTAATAAAAATAGCCACAGGCAGGGATGCTGCTGATGCGGCTATTTCTAATTTTTTTGGCAACGTTACCTGTGGCAATATCCAGGTTAATTGCGAATTGGCTGATGACAATTTTTATCCCATATATTATTCAGGATACGAAGACAAAGGAATCTCTTATCATTAATTTCACTACAGGCTTTCTTCCGAAAAGCCGAACTTTTTTTTGCCTTTATAAAACCTGAAGGATAACCAGCCCAGTATCCCTAAAAGGATGAAAGCCCATAGGTGTGCAATGCCAACGAGTAAATCGCCAAGGTAAATGCAGCCAAGTACCAAAGCATCTCCAAGGCGTTTGTAAAATGGCGATTGGTAGCTATTTAAATCGTTGTTCGCGATCGACTCTTTTCTGATATAGGCATTTTGGAAAAAGCTTAGTTGTACGGTGCTGTATTTTACAGCTGCATCAGTATATAAATTGTTCGTCTTCTGGTTTATAATTTTGTCCTGTTCGTCAGCCAGCGCTAAAGCATCTTTAGTTTTAAGGTTGTTTTTTTCAACCTGCGAGCCAATTATTTTTTGTCGGCTTTGCTGTTTGAGGGTTTGCTCTAAGTAATCGATGCTGCGGTCGTCAATATCCAGGTTACTTTTATTAATAAATATTGCCTGAGATGCTACCTGGCGCATAAATTCTTCAAGCTTTGGAGATGGAACCCGCACATACATTTCGGCATGCGTTACATAGGAAGATATAACGAGTAATGAATCGTTTGAAAGGGGGATGTTTTTACTGTTATCTAAACTAGAATTAATATCGTGATGGGTAACCAATCCGCCTAACGCTGCCGCCGCTTCGGATATCCGGGCACTACTCTGGTAAACGTCTTTTACTTTAAAATCCATAGAGGCTGTTTTTACAAGTTTGACGTCTTGTTGCGGTAAGTTTGCTACCGATTCTGCCTGTACTGCTGCCGAATCAGCAGACATGTAATCAGCTGATTGTTCATGTTTGTTAGAGCTGCAGGATGAAACGCAAAGGGCAATAGAAAGCCCTAATGTAGAAGTAAGAGTTCTCATTTTTTAAGTTGGTTTTAATTAATAAGAAATATAAGGCATGGTCTTCCAAGCGGGTGCAAGCCAGCTGTGTTGGATGAAAAGAACGTTGGAAATGATCTAAATCTTCGTTTAGATAAGAAATAAGGGTTTTAAGTCGCGAGTTTTAGCGAGTCCTGTTTGTGAATTGTAAGGCCTGTCATTATTTTAGGTTTCTTTTAAATTAATACGGGGAGGCTTGCAGAAGTAACCCTCTTTTGAAAAATAAATTTAATGGGGAGTGGGCAATGTCATTAACTTAAGGTGTTGGTGGGGACACCAACCACCCCCGGGGTTTGGGTTGCCAACAACACCCAAAAAAACATAAGGTTAAGATATTGGGGGAGCGGGTGCCAACCTGCCTCACCATGTAGGGGCAATGCAAATATGATAATAGCAGGTATAGTGCAGATATTTCCGATAAAAGGTGCATTATGCGCGGACTTATAATGCACTCACCGTGCACTCATTAAAAAGATGTTACTTAGGCTTCTTCTTTGATTTTTCTTTTTTTGAAGGAGTTCCTTGTGGAACTGCAGGGTCGGTAGGCGGGTTTGCAGGAGGGTCTGGATTTACTACTGCAGGACGTGGGTCGTGAGGATTGGGGTTATTGGGTTCAATTGGCATTGGGAGCGGTTTTTCACCTTTAATAGCAGCCGTATCAACTTTTACAGGGTGCTTATTGTCTTTCACCAATACACTCTTCTTTTTTGGAGGCGTTTTCACCGGTTTTCCCTGCCGTATTGCTTCTATATCCGCCTTCAGTCTTAAACTGTCTTTTTTGTTTTGCGCTACGGAAGGGAATTGACAAAAAATGAGCAGACTTATAACGGATATTAGCAGCGTTCTCATGGCTTTAATGGATGTAATTATATAACCGAGAACGGCAGCGTTGGGTTTTGCTGAAAAATCATCGCACCTCATAAATAACCGGCAGGTTGTCTAGTCCTGCCGGTTGTTCTTTAAAGTTCTTCTTTTAGCACTTCCCAAACATTCTCTGCCACAATTTTATAGCCTTTCCCCGTTGGGTGAATTCCGTCTTTTTGATTTAGGGAAGGAACTCCTGCCACTCCATCAAGAAGGAATGGCACGAAGGCAACATCGTTTTTTTCTGCTACCTGTCGGAAGATCGCCCTAAATTGTGTGACATACGCATCGCCCATATTGGGAGGTACTTCCATGCCAAGCAGTATTTGTTTAGCTTCAGGGTATTTAGCTTTTACTTTTTGAAGGATGGCTTGAAGGTTTGCTTTGGTTTCCGTTGGCGGAATTCCCCTAAGCCCATCGTTTGCCCCCAGTTCAAGCACAAAAATGTCCACCCTTTGCTTCAATGACCAGTCAATACGGCTTTTGCCTCCTGCTGTAGTTTCGCCGCTAAGTCCGGCATTTACAATTTTGTATGGTAGCTTTAGCGAGTCGATTTTTTACTTAATAAGTGGAGGAAAACACAACCAAGGGTGAAACAGTCC
>CBIHNR010000191.1:0-10113 GCA_966211215.1 uncultured Pedobacter sp. | reverse complement strand
AGAGCAAGCTTTAGGTTGGCCTGCGCAGGTTCCTATCTATAATTCCGCCAATATACGTTCATACGATTGGGCAGATGATGTTGTAAGGCAGGGGGTTACTCAAAACCATCAATTGTCATTAGCAGCAGGTGGGGAGATTTCTCGGTTATATTTGTCGTTTGGGCATAATGGGCAACTGGGAGTTCAGAAGGACCAGGATTTTAAACGATATAATATTAACATTAATGGTGATGTTAATCCCAATAAATGGCTATCTCTTGGAACGTCTATTATTGGGTCTTTCTCAAAGCAGAATTATGGGATATTGCCTCCAAATACAAGCAATACCGGTGCTAAGGACTTATATTCAAGGGCGGTTAATCAGTTTCCCTATGCATTGCCTACAGATCAAAACGGAAATTATATAGGGAATGCAGGTGGAAACCTTAACCTTTGGAACCCTCTTATAGACATAGGCCAGTCTATAAATGAAAGGCGCTCGTCTGCTGTTATGGCAAATATGTTCTCTGAGGTCAAATTCACACCTTGGCTAAGGTATCGGTTAAATTTTGGCGTTCAGGCCAGAAACTTTAGAAATGGTGCATGGACAGGCCCACTAGCAACAAACCACCTCACAAACAGGGCAAATACTGCCGGATATACCAGGGATGAAAGCTTTTCATGGGTAGCAGAAAACCTTCTGTACTTTGACAAAACGTTCAATAAAATACATACCCTGGGGGTAACACTTCTTCAATCTTCACAGAAATCGCGTAGCGAAGATATATCGGCAAACGTAACGGGCACTACTGCACCACTTAGTTTATGGTATGACTTGGGCTCAAATACTGCTGGCCGTCCGGCTGGATATGGTTCAAGTTTCACAGAGAATACGTTGAGCTCTTACATGGGTAGGGTAAATTATAACTTGATGAATAAATACCTGCTCACAGCCTCTGGCCGTTATGATGGCTCATCGGTTTTGGCAGAAGGGCATAAATGGAGCTTTTTCCCGTCATTTGCACTTGCCTGGAAATTAAAGGAAGAACCTTTTTTTAAGAATATCGCCTGGATTGACGAGCTGAAACCTCGCTTTGGATATGGTGTAACTGGAAATTCATCAGTAGAGCCATATACAACAACAGGGCCTTTAAGCCGGAACCCATATGTATTTGCTTCGCCTGCAATTGGATATTTACCTCAGCTTGTGCAAAACCCATTGCTGGGTTGGGAGCGAACAGCACAATGGAATGTGGGGCTTGATTTTTCTGTCGTAAGATCAAGGGTGTCAGGTGCCATTGAGGTGTACCAGGCGAAAACAACAGACTTGCTTTTTGAGCGGACATTGCCAGCTGTTTCCGGATATGTTCAAAAGGTTGAAAATGTAGGCAGCACCAGAAACAAGGGTTTGGAAATCACCATTTCCTCAAAAAATATCGTAAAAAAAGACTTCAGTTGGAGCACCGACTTGAATTTTGCTACCAATAAAGAAGAAATACTTTCTCTTATAAATGGTAAGCAAGATATGATAGCAAATAACTTATTTATCGGGCAACCAACCCAAGCATTTTATAGCTATGACAATGCCGGAATTTGGCAAAATACGCCGGAGGACTTGGCAGAAATGGCCAAATTTAAAGCTACAGGTAATCATAACTTCTACCCAGGCACAATAAAGGTTGTCGATCAAAATGGCGATTATAGGATCAATGCTGATGATTATGTTGTTAGAGGGTCGATCCGCCCAAAATGGACTGGAGGTATCACAAATACATTTAAATACAAAAATTTTACTCTTAGCTCATTTATGTATGCAAGAGTTGGACAAACATATTTCGGAGGATACCCAAATTCATACGGGGGCACCAATCCTAACGGCCGGGTTGAAAACGATATGTGGTCATGGACTAATCCGGGGGGCCGTTGGCCTATGCCAGTGTCAGGCGCCGCAGTAGAAAATAATACAGCAGCAATGCAGTTTAATAAAGGCTCGTTTGTGTCAGTGAGAAATATATCCCTGATATATGATGTGCCAGCCAGCCTAATCAATCGACTCACAATTAAGAATCTTCAACTAAACGTACAGGTGCTTAATCCGTTTATGTTTGGCGGGGATATCTATAAAATGGGGATGAATCCTGATGATGAAACCAATTGGGAAAGAGCTTCTCAGGCTAATACCGGAACCGCAAGCCCTCTGGGTGGAACCAATAATAATAACATACTCCCACAGAGTTTTGTATTTGGTATAAGGGCCAGTCTATAATCCATTAAAGTATTTAGTATCATGAAAAAACGCATTCCAATTTTAGCGATATTGCTAATTAATATAATCACTTCCTGTAAAGACTTTTTAAAAGAAGAGCAGGTTGCTTCCTTAACTCAAGATTATTATAATGATGAGAATGGCCTCAATTCTCTTATAAACGGTCTATACGTATATGCCCGCGTTAAACATGAATGGGATGGAAATGGCTCAAAGTTGATTGAACCTGAAACCGATGCCTATATGCACAGTAACGCAGGCTTTGCCAGAATGGGTGCTGCCGAATATGGATCTAACGTTAGTACTATTGCGGGAAATGTAAGCAACTATATTGGAGGTGCAAATTCAACATCTGCTCCTATGGGGGCTTACCCGCACATCAATAACTGTAATATCGCATTAGATATTATAGAAAATGTAAAGCCTGGCAAGTTTGGGTCTGACGAAAACTTTAGAAAGACACGTAAAGCTGAAGTCTTGTTTTTGCGGTCCTGGGCGTACTATCTGATTTCTAATCAGCTGGGAGATGTTCCTTTAAGGCTTAACCCATCTCGTGAAGACAATGGTATTTACTATTATCCGAAGGCAAAGCTTGAAGATATTTATAAACAAATAATTTCGGATTTAAGATACTCTTATGAAAATTTGCCGATTGCAACAGAGAAGGGTAGGGCGTCAAAATGGGCTGCTGCACATTTTTTAGCTAAATTGTATCTTCATAGGGCTCAGGCTGCAGGTTTCCAAAATAGTGCAGAGGCGCATCTTAAGATGTTATATAAAGGCAACGCGTCGACTGATCTCGATTCTGTAATTCTTCTTACAACTGAAGTAATTAATGGCCTAGGTGGAGCAGCTGGCCTTGCACCAGATTATTGGACTCTATTTGACCCCAAAGTATCCGAAGGTGCAACTTTGAGCCATAAGGAAGTAATTTGGGCAGCTCAATTTGATGTGAATACGATTTTAAATGGACGTTTTCAAAATCGGTCAGTTAATTATCATGTCGGGGACTACACCAACCAAACTGGTGTAACTCGGTCAATGGCCTATGGGCGGCCGTTTGGTACTTATAAGCCAACGGATTGGGCGTATGATAATTTTAAAGACAAGGTAAACGACTCCAGGTATTATAAGACTTTTCAATACGAGTATATTAGCAATATGCCTGCTACTACCAGTACTTCATTTACCTGGTCGGCAGCTGCGGCAGCCTGGTGGAATGCAAATAAGCCGGCAGGAGAGCCAGCCGTAACCGCAGGACAAAAGCGAATTCTTAATGGCCAACGTGCGCTTATTTACCTGGAAAATCAAAGAGATGAAGCGCTCGATTCTGCAATGGTAATGAGTATGCCCTTCCAGTTTATGGTAAGGTGGATTAGGTCTGCAACAACAGGAAGATATTATTACCGATTGTTTATCGATGGTTCGCCAATGGGGCTTGCTACTCCGAGAACAGCGCCTTATTTGTCTTCTAAAAAGTTTGTCGACCCATTGCGTGGAGGTAGTGCCGATGAAGCAAACTTTAATAGTGAAAGCGGAACTCGGGATGTTATTTTGATGCGGTTAGCCGAAACTTTCCTGATAAGGGCCGAGGCTCACGGGCGTAAAGGTAACTACGCTTCTGCAGTAAGCGATATAAATGTTTTAAGGCAGAGGGCTTCATATAAACAGGGGGAAAGCAGGCCTCGGGTGCTGGTAGAGTGGGAGCCAGGAGCGGCAACGTTGACTGCTCCGGAGCGTGTTGCGCCTTATAGTGCAACTTCAGATACCTATAGTAAAATTGCAGTAACCGAAAATCATTTTACTCCGGGGATGCCTGAAGCTGTTGCTGAAAGATATATTCCAACGGTGAGCTCTAAAGCTGATATGTTTATACATTTCATTTACAATGAGAAAGCTAGGGAGTTTTTGTCTGAAGGATTGGCTTGGGAAGATTTGCATAACGCCGGACTATTATATGACCGGGTGGTATACTCAAATCAAATGGCTTCTGATAAAACAGGACTTTGGCCTATTTCTGCTAATACTGCCGGCGGTAACGGCCAAAATGGCAACGGCAAAGGCCAAATGAAAAAAGAATACACCTTTCGCCCTTGGCCAAACGCATATTTGATACAGCTGACTGATGCTACTGGAGCGCCTTTAGACGCCACTGCCAGAGCGGCTTATCAAAATCCTGGTTATTAGTTATTGACGAATCAGTTAGTAATCAACCATACATACTTGTTGATTGCTAACTGATTTTACTCTTAATTCCCATCCTGAAGCTCCGCTTTCTTACTTCAACTAATTAGAAGAATCCGCGGTTGCCGTCCGAATCCTATTTTTATTAATATCACAATAATAACTGCATTCTTTTATTGTGTACTTCAATGCAAACGTTGGCATTTTCGATTCTTGAAATTCGCTGTGGTGCTGTATTGAAAAAGTAGCAATGGTGCTTCCAACGCTTTTTCCTTTCAATTCTCCGTTATCAGGATGCCACAGGTTGCCGGCACGGACAAAACCCCATAGTTTAGATGTGACCAATTAATCTGAGTTTGATTGTGAGGGGAGCCATTATAAATCTGTAAGTAGTTTCTATGGGTAAATGTTTACTTTTTTCCATTTTGAGTATTATAAATGAAACTTATTTGTTTCGTTTTCGTATTTTTTTGTGCCTCCCGGCGGTTATATCCAATTAGCTTATAAAACTATATAGTCAATAATTAATATATGATGAGATCGATACAAAGTTTATTGTGCTTTTTATCAGTAATCTGCTTGTTTACTAGCTGCCGTAAGCAGGAATGGGACGAAATGTATGGCCGGCCGGATTGGTTGGCTAACCCAATTTACCAGAAGCTAAAGGAAGAGGGACGCTTTAATACTCTTATAAAAGTAATTGATAAATCAGGTTATCAAAATATTTTAGGAACAGCAGGCTATTGGACGTTTTTCGCCCCCAATGATCAAGCTTTCGAAAAGTTTTTTCAAGAAAAAGGCATCACCATTGATAGTGTTAACCAGGACATGGCAGCCAAAATTATTAAATATGCTTTGGTATATAATTCCTTTCGAAAAGATCAATTAAGTAGTTACCAATCAAGCACAGGAATTATTCCCAATATGGCATATAAACGCGAAACTGCTTATTACGATTGGGTTCTACCTGGTGTCGGAAAATACAAGAAGATTATAGCAACCAATAGAAATGGTTCTTTCGTCTCCAGCGATAATAATAACAAGCATATTCCTTATTTTTTAGAAGGATATTTCACAGCAAGGAGCCTGAACGCAGCTTTGGATTATAATTCTTTTTATCCAAATACTACATTTTCAGGATTTAATGTTGCGGACGCCAAAGTTTTAGAGTCCGATATCATCGCAGAAAATGGCGTTGTTCATGAACTTGACAAAGTGATTATGCCTTTGGATAATCTCGATTCTTATTTGGCTTCTAATCCAGAATATAGTTCCTTCAAATCACTATTAGATAGCTTTATGGTATCGTATGTTGCAAACGCAGATATCACAACAAGGTACCAGGCCTTAAGTGGTTCGGCAGATTCTGTATATGTTAAATTGTACAGCTCTGGCTTGGGCTTTTCATTAAATAACGAAAATTTTATTCAGAATAATACGGATTCCCAGATGTCTGGATGGACTTTGGTTGTGCCTAAAAATAACGTGCTGGACACTTATGTGAACGAACTGTTATCCAAATTTGGGTCGTTTGCTAAAGCTCCCATAAATGTATTGTCCGACTTGCTAAACGCCCATATGTGGCAAACCACTGTTTGGCCAAGCAGGCTTAAAAATGTTTCAAACTTTCAAGGAGAAAGGCCAACATTCGATCTAGTTGATATCGTTGATAAGAAGATGCTTAGTAATGGTATTTTCTATGGTACCAATAAAGTTCAAGAAGCGAATGTTTTTAGAACGGTTTATTCTCTGCCATATCTAGACCCTGAATATTTTTTAATGACTCGGGCTCTAAATGCAGACCTTAAATTTTCAATTATAAATCCAGATTTGAAATATACCTTATTTATGATGTCGGATAGTCAGTTAAGGGCTGCAGGTTATGATTTTAGTAGTCCCAGGAATGAGTGGTCATACACGGCTCCAGGCGGAACTGCAAACATCAGCGAGACTTCCAGAAACAGGATGTATAGAATCTTGCAAACCTCTGTTGTTCCAACCCAGTTAGGAGAACTTGATAATTTATCTGGAGAAGGAATAGTAGAGGCCTGGAACGGAGAATATATAAAATACAAAAACAATCAGGTGTATGCTAGCGGCAATGCAGACGCGGGGACTCCGGTAACTGTTTTAAGGTCTAAAAATGCTGTTAATGGAAAGGTTTACTATGCAAACGGAATTCTAACATTCACCGAGAAAAATATTGGAAGCCATCTTGAAGCATTAGCTGCATCAAGCCCGAGTAATTTTAGCCATTTCTTTAATTTTCTGAAAGCATCACCATTATTATATACTGCTTCCACCAAGGATATTAACGGTATTGTAATCGGTACTTTTTACACAGTATTAGTCCCAACAAATGCTGCTATTGAGAGTGCAATTAAACAAGGTATTTTACCCGGAAATAAAACAACAGGCGCTCCGCCTGCAAATTTTGCAGGAGCTACAAGTGAAGAGGTTGATAAGATCGCTAAGTTTTTGAGATATCATTTTATAAATAAAAATACCGTAGTTCCAGATGGCAAAAAATCAGGGACTTATGAAACGTTGCTTAAAACTCAAAGTGGTGATGCAACTACAGTTACAGTGGTAAACCAATTAAACAATATGGAGATAAGGGATATGTATTACGGTAATCCAACAACGCCAACGGTTGGGGTTAAAGTGGTAAATGCTAATAGCAATAATTTATCAAACAGGACAGTGATTCACTCCATAAACAATTTCTTGAAATATAATGACCAGTAATCAAACTATAAGCATGGAGTTTATGAAAAATATATTTTCCACGGTATTATATTGTGCTATTTCTTTTTGTTGCTTATTGTTTGCTGGCAATCTATACGCGCAGTCAACTAAGATTACTATAAGGGGGCGTGTAGTAGATAGTAAAGATAAACAACCAATTATAGGTGGTGCCGTGGCAGAATTAGATAAGGACGGCCGCACTATAGCGGGTGCCACAACTGATATTGATGGAAATTTTGCCATCAAAGTGAGCAGCCTTAATAGCCAGCTTTCATTTTCTTATTTGGGGTATCGTACCACTAAACAGCCTATTAATGGACGAACCGTAATCAATATTTCTTTAGTTCCCGCTGCAAGCGAACTTCAGGAAGTAGTTATCCAAGCAAGGCGCAGTGTTGACAATGGAACAGGTTTAAATGTTGATGCTAGAAACTCAACTGTTGCCTCAGCCACGATAAGCGCGAAAGACTTGGAAGAATTGTCTGCCCAATCTATTGACCAGGCGTTACAGGGACGGTTATCCGGTGTTGATTTTGGTACTACTTCTGGCGACCCCGGGGCGGGGATGTCTATTCGGATTCGTGGTACGGCATCTATCAACGGTTCTGCCGAGCCATTGATCGTGTTGGATGGTATGCCTTACGAAACTGAAGTTCCTTCTGATTTCAATTTTGGTACCGCAGACGAACAAGGGTATGCACAGCTGCTGAATATAGCCCCCTCAGATATTAAAGATATCACGGTGCTAAAAGATGCAGCAGCAACTGCTGTTTGGGGCTCCCGGGCTGCTAACGGAGTCTTGCTTATTAATACAAAACGCGGAACTATTGGCAGGCCAGCAATAACTTATACCTTTAGAGGTTCTCTTGCGAAGCAACCAAACGCTATTCCAATGCTTAACGGAGACCAGTTTTCTATGTTGGTGCCGGAGATGGTAATGAACAGGGACGGTTTGCCTCTAAATATTCAAAGCAATAAAGAATTTTCATATGATCCATTGGACCCTTATTGGTATAATAATTACAGCAAGAACACTGACTGGATTGGTGAAATCACTCAGCTGGGTTATATGCAGGATCATAATGTCTCCATGACAGGTGGGGGCGAAAAAGCCAGATACTACGCATCACTAGGTTACTTAAATCAGGTAGGTACTACCAAAGGAACTGATCTTGGAAGGATTACCTCAAAGATAAACTTGGATTACAATGTATCCAGTCGTATCCGTTTCAGAACAGATATCACTTATACGCATGTAAATAATACATTAAATTATACCAACCAAATTAGAAACGTAGCTTACAATAAGATGCCTAATATGGCACCTTACGAGTTCGATATTAATGGAAACGAGACCTCAAACTATTTTTCTCCTGGACAAAATATCCAGGGTCGTTACCCAGGTACCTATAACCCATTGGCAATGGCTAGTGAGGGATTCGCATTTTCTAATGGTGAAAGGATTACTCCTAGATTCCAATTGAACTACGATATTAGTCCGGTATTTAAGACGAGTTTTGACGTATTGTTTGATATAAACAATACTAAAGTGAATACTTTTTTACCACAGGTAGCAACTGGTCGTCCGGTAACAGAAGCAACAGTTAATGTGGCATCGGATGCTGATGCTGATTTCTTCAAGATTACTAACAAGTTAAATTTCATCTACAGTCCAAAACTGTCCGATAAGCATACTTTTCAAGGACTGCTACAGTTAATGACAGATGAAACCAAAAATGTTTATCATTTTGCTGCAGCCTCAAACACTGCATCCTCAGAACTTCAAGACCCTTCAAATCCATCTAGGACAATAACAGGTTCATTAGGCTCTAACAGGGTTGTATCAAGGTCTTTAGGTGTTTTGGCTAGCGCTAACTACGGATTTCTAGACCGCTACTTAATTAGTGGTAGTATCCGTATGGATGGTAATTCAAAATTTGGGCCGAACAATCGTTATGGGTTTTTCCCAGGGATTTCAGCAAGATGGCGGATATCTGGCGAAAAATTTATGCAGAAAATGAACTTTATCGATGATTTGAGTTTACGTGCCAGTTATGGACAAACCGGTAAAGCACCACGAAATGACTACACTTTCTATAATCTTTATAATAACTGGGATTATACTTACCTCGGGCAGTCTGGAGTTTATCCGGCTAACATGGAGCTGAGTAACCTTAAATGGGAAACGGTTATAGGCAAAAACTTGGGTTTCAACTTGGCATTGTTTAAAAACCGCTTAAAGGTAGATGCGGAAGTCTACCATAACAGAACAAGAGATATGTTTTATGAAGGCCTGCAAATATCATCATTTACAGGCTATTCATCAGTTTCTGTTAACGTAGGCACAATGGATAATCAAGGATGGGAGATTGCACTAAATACCATACCTCTCAAGACTAAGAAATGGTTGGTAAACTTTGATTTCAACGTGGCCAGGAATGTAAATATTGTAAGGTCGGTATCTGAGTTCTATCCAAGAGAGAATGGCACCAGAATAAACCAGAATGGTGTTTACAAGACATATTTACAAATCGGAAACCCATTCGGATCTTTTTATGGATTTAAATTTAAAGGTGTATACAAGGATGAGCAAGCAACTATTGCTAAGGATGTAAACGGTAATGACATTGTAGACCCTATTGGCCAAAAAGTCTTTATGCGCTTTAATTACCCATTAACAGATTATGTTTTTAAACCTGGCGATGCTATTTACGAGGATATTAACCATGATGGAAATATAAACTACATGGATATGGTTTATCTAGGAAATAGCATACCTAAAGTTGTAGGCGGGTTTGGCCCTTCTATTACCTATAAAGGAAACCTTAAACTTAATGTGTTTTTTAGCTACCGTTTAAATTACGATTTGATTAATGGTACAAAGATGAATACCACGAATATGTATGGTTATTCAAATCAAAGTACCACAGTACTTC
>CBIHNR010000190.1:0-10246 GCA_966211215.1 uncultured Pedobacter sp. | reverse complement strand
AAAAGGAAAAGGAAATAAAAGAGGAACTAGAGAAAGAGAATAAAAAATTATTTGAAGACCTTCAGAGTATCCCGGGAGTCGGTCCCCGCACGGCAAGCCTGTTAACCATCACCACCAATGGATTTAAGGACTTTGAAAACTATAAACAGCTCATATCCTACTATGGGGTAGCTCCCCGGATATTTGAGTCTGGTAGCTCTGTAAAAGGACGATCAGCAATTTGTAAAGTGGGTATGGCGGCGGTAAGAAAAACATTGTATATGGCAGCAAAATCAGCAATAATATATAATACGAAATGTAGTGAACTATATGAAAGGTTGCGGGCCAAGGGCAAGGCGTACCGGGTAGCAATGATAGCAGTGGTCAATAAACTTATAAAGCAGGCTTTTGCTATTGCTAAAAGCGGAATTGCTTATCAGGACAACTACGGACTATCCGGTTGAAGGTTAGGTCAAACATTGGATCGTTTCATAATTAACAAAATATTATTCTGCAAGACAATGAGAAATATTTTGATTTTAACACAGTTCATCTCGAGTAAAGAGCTTTTTGCAAAAAGCAAAATATAGACATGACATCTGCGGCAATACCGGTTAGCCCGCTTTGTCATTTCGACGTGAGGAGAAATCCTAAGGCGCTTAACATAGCAAACTTTCTAGGATCTCTCCTTAGGTCGAGATGACAAAACGCAGAAAACACAATTTACTAAGGATAAGCAACATACAAATGATGTCATTATAACGAAGGAGAGAACTTAAAGCTCGGTATCATGCGTATAGCCTAGGATCTCTCCTTTCGTCGAGATGACAAAACGCCTAATTTAAAAGTATCTTAAAAGGAGTAAGTTGAAAATGATGTCATTATAGCGAAAGGAGAGATCCTAACCTCTTACTGATCCAACCATGTTTTAAACAAGGGCGTCCTTTGGCTGCTTATAATTACTTCCTCATCCAGTTTGGGTTCCAGGACTAACTTAATTCTTCCTTTAAAATAAGGGTGGATCTCTTTTGCAGCATCAATATGGATAATAAGATTTCGGTTTACATGGAAGAAATGAGTAGGGTTCAGCATTTGGATCAGGTCTTCCAGCGAATAATCTACCGGATAATTATGCCCGTCCCGGGTAACCAATAAGTTGAGTTTATCACGCGAATAGAAGTAGGCAATGTCTTCTGTTTTTATGGCTTTTATTTTAGTTCCGAGCTTTACCATAAACCTCGATTTATAGTTGCCTTCCCTATTCCTTATTATGCTAATTATATCATCCAGCTTGGTCTCAGGGACTTGTTTAGCAAGGCCCTGCATTTCCTTCAGCTTCCGCAGGCTTTGTGCCAGTGCATCAAATTTAACCGGCTTTAAAAGATAATCGATACTATGGTATTGAAAAGCTTTAAGGGCATATTCTTCGTATGCAGTACAGAAAATTACCGGGCATTTTACCTCTACTTTCTTAAAAATATCGAAACACAAACCATCTGCAAGGTGAATATCACTCAGAATTAAATCAGGTAATGGATTTTCGGATAGCCACTCAACTGCAGTTTCTACCGACGCAAGGGTAGCCAAAACCTGAATAGCATTGCTGTATTCATGCAGTAATTTTCCAAGTTTTTCTGCGGCAAGTGGTTCGTCTTCAATAATTAAAACTTTCATTAATTTTCCTCTTAACTCAGTACATTTCTAAAAGCGGAAGGCGGACAACAAAATTATGCTGCCCTTCTTCTATTTCAACTTTAGCATCAGAAAGATACTCGTATCGTTTTCGAATATTTTCCAGTCCGGTTTGTGCAAGCCCCGTAATTTTGGCTTCTTTTAATTGAACGTTATTTTTAACCACAATCACAGCATCGTTTTCAAGATAGATTTGAATATGCAGCGGACTTGCATCAGAAATCTTATTATGCTTTATCGCATTTTCTACCAGTAGCTGCAACGTTAAAGGAGGAATGCAAAGTATGTCGGATAAATCCGCATTGATAGCAATATCTACAATTAATTGATCTCCAAACCGCTTCTTCAGTAGAAAAACATAGGACCGAATAAATTCCAATTCTGTATTCAGCGAAACTAGTTCCTCCTTCTTGTATCGCAACACATAGCGGTACACATCAGCAAATTTATCGAGAAAATCCTGAGCGGTTTTAGGGTCAAGCTCAATAAGTGAAGATAGCACATTCAGGTTATTGAACAGAAAATGCGGGTCAAGTTGCATCTTCAACGATTCTAGCTGAGTCTTTAAATTCTCCTCTCGCAATTTATCCGATTGAAGGTGAGCCTTTTTCCATTGGTTCATGAAATAAAGTCCAAAATTTATCGACAACACAGGTATGATAAACAGTAGTCCGTATATGTTTAAAACCAGAATTTGTTCGAGATCCGGGGCGCTGGATGTTTGAACCTTGAACAAATAATAAGTAAGGTTGATGCAAAGAAGCGAATAAACGGTGCTAAAAAATAACTGGACAAAAAAACGCTTCGAAGTGTCTCCGGACCATGAAAACCACCGCCCCAAAAGGGTAAAAAGATATTTATTGCCACTCCAAAGAAGAACAAGGACAGTTATAATCCACAGAAAGGCGGCGATATAGTAAGATTCAATATCTGAACGGTAAAAGATGAAGCCCAAAAAAATAAGCACCACAGCTATTATCAACCCAATAATAGTTTTGGCAAGCTTTGAGCTTCTTCCGGCATACTTTTTAAATAAAGGCTCCATTATCGAAATGAAATATCGGCTATTTTATCCCAGGGGACATACTGATGCTTTGAATTTCCCAGCCATATAATTACGCCCCAGTTTTTGCTGGTAACGTCGTTGTGGTTAGCCAGGGCCAGGGTTCTATTGTTCCGCAATACTACTTGCGACTGCTGTTCATTTAAAACAGATATACTCCTGATAAATTTAAAGGGTATCTGGTAATGGATGTTATTTACGGAACCCTCCAGTAATTCATTGTTCCATTCTTCGTCCAGGTCGAACGTGCAATTCCCCTTAAACACTTTTCCATCAGATCTTTTCACGGTAGCATAAATTCTTTTTGCTGGCGGATAACTTGAATAACCTAAATCATTGGGCACCTCTGTAAACTCAACCGACTTAAAAGCCTCCCAACCAATGATAACCCTGCCCCACTCGGGATGCATAACTACAATACCGCGGTTGGATGCATTTACATCCCTGTTATTTTTAAGAAAGATTTTCTTATCGTCTTTAAATTTTACCATAGCGCCTTTGTCGCGTTTTTCTATGTTTTGTATTAAATCAAAACGATATTCATTGTCGGTTGTGCTTTCGCTGTTCAGTTTTCCTTCCAGCTTTTGAGTGCTAAAAAACTTTATTTTATCCCACTGAATAAAGCCACTGAAATCTCCATTTTTTGTAGATACTGTACCATAAAGAAGCCTTCCTTGAAAAGGCTGAAAATTTTCGGGCGCACTTCGGAAATTAATCCGGCTGATTTGATTCCAGCCTATCTTTCTCTTCCCCCCATCAAAAACAGTAATGTCTTTACCCAGATGGCGGTTTTCATGCTGGTCTGTGGCGACTCGCAATTTTGCCCCGTTCTTGAAATATATTTGAGCCTGCTCCGGGCCGGTAACGTGAATAGAACCGATATCCCCAAAGCGGCAAAGTAATTCGTTCTGGCGTTGAGGCAACTTTTCTTTCCATAGATTTATAAATGCCCAGTCCAATCCACTATCATCACTCAGGGCATTAATTTGGCTTTGATTTAGGTATTTTAAAGCATATTGTTCGGTTTTGGAAACCAGCAGAATATCGCTCCATAACATTTGCCCACCGCTCCACCTTATTAATCCGGTTACAGAACTTCGGTCTTTTAACGCTACCTCTGCATACATCAGGCCCTCATATTGAGCCCATGCCCCTGAAGCTGTAAATACAGAAGTAAGTATTAAAAGAAACCTTAGTAAATATCCCATGCCGCTTTGCTCTTCGAATTTTCGAGAGCAAAATATTCAAAAGCAGGGGGTATCGCAATTTTTAATGGCTGAATGCGCGGATAATTTGCATGAAATGGGAAAACAGGTGTTTGAATTTCATGCGAGGAGGCCTGGAATGTCTTCACCCGCTCTTAATGTTTGAAAAAAAGACCTATTTATAATGACACACTTGCAACTTGCTTATTTTAAGACACTTTAAAACTAGGCGTTTTGTCATCTCGATGACAGGAGAGATCTTAAAGCAATACGCATAACAAAGCGCTTTAGGATTCCTCCTATCGTCGGAATGACAAAGCGTATTAGCTTGCATACCGCCAGAGTCATCACCATATTTTGCTTTTTCTAAAAAAGTTCTTTACACGAAATGACGTATTCGAAATAAACCTCTTCCGATCAAACCCTCCTATTTATTTTTCCAGTATCGTTTCAATTTGTCGGCTTCCTTTGCCGTGATCTGTATTATTGCGCCGTGTTTAGGCGATGTAAAGTTTGTGGTTTTCATGGCACCTTTATTGAAATGTCCAAGATCTTTGAAGTTGACAAAATCTGTTGTCTCGCAGAAGCCAAAATTGTGAGGGTTTACACTGAAAACATCATACATCAACACCCATTTATCTTCACCAATACGTTTCCATACATTAGGTGCTTCACATGCTCCTGGTTCTGTATCTACCATCTTGGGGCTGTAAACGTAACCAGAATGAATGCTGTCAGAAAGTGCCATTTTAATACCTCCGGGATGTTCCTGGGCAACATACATCATGGCATAACGCCCATCTTTCAAACGACTTATGTCAGCATCCAAAATCTGGATTTTAGGATCAGGATATTCGAAAAGAATCTTAGGAAGAGAAGTTAAACGGGTGAAATTATCATCAGTGTAGGCATAGTAAAGCTTTGTTTTCCCATTCCCCAGGCGCATGGTGAAGTAAATCATCATTTTCTTAGCCACAGGGTCATAAATGGTTTGCGGAGCCCAGGCACAGCCAACGTTCAATTCTGGAAATGCCTCAGAAATGCGAACCTTTGTACGTGTCCAATTTATCAGGTCGAAAGACTTCATTAGTACAAAGCCACGGTTGTTGCCCCATCCAAACTGGTTTTCATCGCGTTCCCATTTGGTAGGCCAATAGCCTTTTTGCTGCCCAAAGAGATGCAGGTCTGTCATTGCCAGATAGAATGCGCCATCGGGACCGCGGTAGATATGAGGGTCACGTATCCCTTTTTGGTCGGCAATAGTATCTCCAGCTATAATATGTTCGCCCTTATTAACAGCGGTAAAAGTATATCCATCACGGCTTGTAGCCATATACAGGCTATGGGTAGAATCTCTGAAAAAAACAAACAGGTAAGCGCCCATGTCCTTTTCTGTTGGGGCTTTGCGCTTTGAGTTTTTATTGCTGGTTCGCACCTGGGCAGATAAACTGAAAGCCAACAAAAAGAAAAACAGAATTAGAATCGATTTCTTGTTTGTACGAACGGTGTTGAAGCCACTTGTATGAGTCATAATTTGCAGGTATTTGTGTTATGATTAGGGTTTATAAGGTTTGCCAACAATAAGCTTATCCCCCGAAAAATCTACCTCAAACAAATGAGGAATGCGGAGGTAGTTGCCCTTAATATCTTTGTGGCTATGCAGCGACATTAACGGCTTGCCCCCAAAGGTAGTAAATAACATTCCGTGGCCGTAATTTGGGGGAGTTATCGGATCTTTCTCTTGTAACCAGGGGCCATCTAAGGTGCCGCTTTGGGAGTAAGCAACTCCCTGGGTATAAACATCGTATATCCAGCTGGTCCAGATCATGCCTAACCTGCCGGTTCCTGTACGAAATAGATACGGGCCATCTGTTACCTTATTTGGAACAATTTTTCCATCCGGTTTTTCACGGCTCCATGGAGATTCGCTGGCTCGGAAAAGTAATTTCCCCTCTCCTATTGGACCACTTAAATCGGGTTTCAGCTCTATCTTTTCGATCGTTCCATCCCAGTTTTGCAGCCATTCATAGCAATAAACCATATAGGGTTTTCCGTCTTTGTCTATCCAAAGAGTGCCATCTAAAGTTGGTTTATTTGCTGGCAGGTACGTGGAGTCTTTCATCGGCTCATATGGGCCATCGGGCTTATCACTAACCAATACATGGCAGGCACGGCGTTCTATAACATTACCTTTAACTGTATCGATTTTCACATTCTTATTGGTAAAGGTGGCGAAATAGTAGTACTTGCCCTTATAATAATGAAGTTCTGCAGCCCAAATCATGGGCTGCTTGCCCATCCATGATGAAGAATCAATTTTAACAACATTGAAAGGCCCTGTCCAATTTTTCAGGTTCTTGCTTTTCCATAATTTTCCTCCTGTACCTGTCATATAATACATCGAAGTATTCTTATCAGCCAGAATAAAAGGATCGCTCAGGCGAATGGAATCTAAGGGGATATTTTCTCTAACTACCTCTTGTTTCCTCTTTTGTGAAAAAACCGGAGTCAGGTTAAACACTATAAACAATATCAAGACGGTTTTCTTTGCAGTCTCCTGGATCTCTTTAATGATTTTATTTACAGACATTTCTTACAATCTATTTAAAGTCTTTTACAGATATATGATACTCGCCACTCTCCAGTTCAAACAATTCCTTCCGCTCTTTTCTTCCAAGGTATTTTACGCCTTCTGCAGACTTAAAGGGCTTTCCAGCCTTCGTTATATCCTTAACAGAAGCCGCATTTAGCTTCAGGGTAGCCGTAGTATTGGCTGGCACTACAACACGATAATTGCAGGCTCCGCCTATTCGTTCCCAGCTGCTCTCAATTCGGCCGTACATGGAGTCGTAGTACCCTTTTGCATAAGTCATTTTTCCTGTCGGGTCTGGCTCTGGCTTTAAAATAAAATGTTTAAACCCTGGAGAATTTTCATCGCGTTCTATTCCCAAAGAGTAGTTGTACATCCATGATCCAACCGCACCAAATGAATAATGGTTAAAGGAATTCATGCGGTTATTGCCCCCAAAACCATTGGTATGCGTGTATGAATTGAGCCGCTCCCAAATGCTTGTTGCTCCCTGCTCAACAGAATATAACCACGATGGGTAGGTGGTTTGTTGTAATAAGCGATAAGCTATATCAGAATGCCCAATATCAGACAGTGCTTTATTAATCCAGGCTGTGCCGATAAAACCCGTCATTAATGAATATGAGGGGCATATTACCCCATTGTCTGCTTTATTTTCCCTTTCCACTGTTGCCGTGAAGTTCAGTATAGCCTTCTCTTTGATTTCTTTTTGATAGATGTCAAATACAAGGGGAAGAACATAAGAAATCTGCGTATCAACTAAATCACCCCGTTTGAGTTTCGCATTAACTTTATGTTGCTTAAAGCCAGAATGAATCATTTTTCCACTCTGTTTATCGATATACGTGTCGTTAAAGAACTTTTTCCTTTGCAAAAAGAGTTCATTAAATTCCTTTGCATCTTCCGTTTTTCCTAAAACAGAAGCTACCTTTTTCATCAGCTCTAAATCATATATAAAATAAGCTTCCCACAAAAGCGAATTATCATTCCTCTCCTGTTCAGGCCCTAACCAATCTCCCAGATTACCCCAAAATGTCGGGTTTTCCTGAGTCAGAATATTTGTTTTAGGGTCAATATTTTTTTCACGGATATATTTTATATAATGTTTCATTGCATCATAATGCTCAGCTAGCAGCTCTTTATCATCGTATTGTTGATAGCTTTCCCAAGCCACAGCAAGAGCAGCACTTCCCCATAAAACTCCTCCAAAACCACCGCCTAAAGGAGCAACATCAGTAAAGCGGCCGTCTGGGCGTTGAACGTTCCGCATGGCTAACATATGCCTTCGCAGAAACTGCGGAACGTCTGCAAGGTAGGTAGCAGTACGGGCAAATACTGAGATATCACCACTCCAACCTAAACGTTCATTCCGTTGAGGGCAATCGGTTGGTATGGATAGAAAATTGGCATAAGTTGACCAGGTGATATTTTCCCACAGCTTGTTCACTTTAGGGTTTGAGGTTTCATACTGAGAAGCCAGTTTATGAATAGAACTAATTACTGAGCCTTTTACAGCTTCTATCGGTAAAGCTTTTTCAATGCCGGTAATCTCTATAAAGCGATAGCCATGAAAGGTGAAACGGGGAGAAATCGTTTCATTTCCTCCTTTGGTGATGTAAATATCCTGAGCCATTGCGGCACGAACGTTCTCAAGCATGATCATGCCTACATTCCCTTTATATTCTGGCAAGTTGGGGTATTTAACCTCGGCATAGCGCAAATAAATTTTCTTGCCTGGCTCCATTCCGGATAAACTGATCTTTGGAACTCCGACCATGTTTTGCCCCATGTCGTACAGAAACACTCCCGGGCGTACTTCTTCTACAGATTGAGCTGAAAGCTCTTTTATCTTCTTTACCGTTTGCCCGAACTGTCCAATGAGCTTGGCTTGCGAATAATCATCCACCATCGGCATGTTGTTCCATTTATTGTTTTCATCGTGGCTGATATGCCCATCCAAAGCAACTTCTGATGCCTGCTTCCATTTCGAGGCATCATAGGAAGCTGTACTCCAGCCATCAATTAGTGGTTCTTTTGACGCATCGTACGCTTCTCCCTGAAAAAAACTGCCATAAACAACAGGGCCATTGTTAAAATACGACCATGACTTTGGATCACTTACGATAATATCTTCTTTTCCATCTGCATACGTAATTACCAATTTGGCTAACAGTGATTGCCGATCTCCAAAGAAGTTCCAGAATTCTCCCATATAGGTTGCCCCGCCACTCCACCATCCCTCTGCCAATATTGCCCCAAGGGCATTTTTTCCGGGGCGTATAGACTCTGTTACATCAAATGTCTGATAAAGGTGTGTTTTATTGTATTGAGTTAGTCCGGGATTAAAATAATCGTTTCCTACACGATTGCCGTTTAGGTATACTTCGTAAATTCCACGTGATGTAACGTATAAACGGGCTTTGGCAATTTTAGCTTGCGAAGATGAAAAGGCTGTCCGCAGCATGGGCATGGCATTTCTGCTGGGATTGTTCACTATAAAACCACCTCCTTTTAAGCTCTGCGCAGACTCCTTGAAAAGTATGTTGGACGGACTTCGGTAATTCCTGATTTCCAGATTGGAAAAAGCTGCCGATTCTCCCTTAGGAGCGTAAAATCCGATATCGGCAATAACCGGATAGGCGATAAAATCGCCCCCTCTACCCAATGGATTAACATTTACTTCGCCAATGAAGTTCTCTTTTCCAGCTCCGTCTATATAAATACGCGTATAGCCCAAATCTGAACTAAGGCTGATGGTATGCTTCTCGTATTTGTTATTTTGATTGATGAGAGTAGGTGGAACGGAAAAACTTTTAAGAGGCGTTTCTTTTTTATCATTTGGATGATACCCTACCCGATAGATATTGAGTTTGGCATTTTCGTTTGTCAGCAAGGGCTTTATATCAATTTCAGCCAACACATACGATTCGTCTTTCTTATTTTCCAGATGATACAGGTTTTTATGCTTATCCATTAAGCGGTTATCATTTGCTCCGTAGATAAAGCCTGCACGGGTAGATTTGGATTTTTCGTCTAACTGTATAGCGTAGTTGATTTTAAACATTGGAAGATAGTGGGAATAGAATACCATATCCTCATCGCTTCCACCTATCCATTTTGCCCCATTCCAGGCAGAAAGATTGAAATCGGAGTCCATCAGTCCTGTTTCAAACCAGGACTTTGCGGTATGCTGCTGGTTATCCTGATCCCAAATGGTAAGCTCCCAATTGTAACGGGTAGTTGCCAACAGCGGCTTACCACCATATTCCACGTTCAGGGAAAGTCCGCTTTTGATTCTATTGGAATTCCAGGCTATATTTCCCGCTTCATCTCTTACCACTAATTGGTAAGCCGTTTGTTTGTCTCCTTTATTACTGCCAGAAGCCTGCATTTGCCAGCTAAAACGGGGGTGTTTAATGTCGATTCCCAAAGGGGTGTCGGTGTACTCAACTTTTAAATTTATAATCTGGACATTGGCTCCAAAGAGTGAGCAGGGTAAAAGAATTAGAAGAAGGATTAATAGTTTAAGCTGGTTTATCATTGTTTGGGTTAGTCTACTATCTATTATTGGTTTATAACCAATCGTATTAAGCTCACCTGGCAGCAGGGGGCTTAAACGCTGGGTATGCCTCGAAATTAAGGTTAATTGTTAAAGTTCAGAACGATTAAAAAACTAAGAGTTATGCGTTTTGCCGGGCAAAGTAAATATATTCATGT
>CBIHNR010000189.1:0-10388 GCA_966211215.1 uncultured Pedobacter sp. | reverse complement strand
GCAGGTTAATCATGGAAAACTCTATGGAGGGAGTTTTCCACAATCAACCTGCCCAGACGCCAATGACACAGTTCAATTTACACTCCCTAACTTATTCCACAATTCTTCAATTTTTTTTTCGTGTTTCTTTTCAATATAATCCGTTAGCAAGATCTTCTGATCTTTAACTACTCTATTCCAATCATCTTTATTGTCTAATATTCTTACTAACTTTTTAACAGTATCATCAACTATATTCTCAGAGTTTAATCTTTGACCATTATCCAACCACTCTCCAACACCTGCGATGTCAGTATATAGTACTGGCACACCGGCTTCAAAAGCCTCCAATATAATCATTCCAAAAGGTTCATGTCTTGAAGGAACAATTATAGCACTGGCCTCTTCAAACATGCTTTCTCGAGTAAACCAATTTTCGTAACCTTTATTTATTGCATATAGGTCTCGTTTGGTTGAACTAACGTATCCTTTTAATCCTGATATTTCAGCTAAAAAATGTATCTTCTTGCTATCATGATTAAATTCGATTAGGTGGGTCCAATAAGTGTAAGTACGATGATTTGAATTCGGTGTCCAAGGATATGGGGTTGCTATATACCCTTGCTCATAAAATTCTTTTCGTAAAAGTTTCAATTTCATATCTGAATAATCACCTGTAAATTCATGAGTGTTATTTTGATTATTATACTCAACAGGGAATATGTTTTTAATTTCTATATACCTTTTATTGTTAGGTTCAACTTCTATTGGTTTATTTAAAAATTCCTCATTGGGCGGTTTGACTGCTAACTTTTCTAATTTTTGCTTGTAAGATATTTCTGTAGTATCACCATACATATAAAAAGTTGCTCTATCGTAAATTTTGGAGGTTTCTTTCGCTATTTCTAAAAATATATCAGGTCCTTTTTGCCAAGAAAGTCTTCCCGCGAATAAGATTTTTTTGGTCTCAAATGCACCGAATATTGTTTCAAAAGACTTCTCTTTTGAAATCGTATTAGGGATAACAGCGACTTTAGAGCAATCAACATAGTAATCATTAATTATTTTCTCCTTTGTAACTTCACTTGGGGCTACAATAACATCAGCGGTCTGACACGCCCTCTTTTCGATGTCCAAAACGGAATCAGATGGTTTCCTGTTCCGTTGGTTTTCAGTCGAATGAAAATGAGCTATCCATTTTTTTCTAAATTCATTTTTTAGGAATTCCGCTGTTTGAAAAGTTATCCAATCATGGGCATGTATTAAATCAAAGTGTAAGTCAAGTTCTAAAATTTTTTTATAGCAAAGTAAGCTAAACCTCTCAATAGAAGCCCTAGAATAATGTAGGTATGGATTATTACCGTATGTTGATGGTGTACCGGCGCGAGTATCTTTATAGGAACTTATAACTTCTTCTTCAATTGGAATAATCTCGACGTCAAATCCAAAAATATCCAACTTTAGTTCCTTTTCGGCGAGGGGAACCATAACAAATATTGCAGCACCATTTTTCCTAAGGTTTATAATCATATGGTATACAGCCGTCCATAAGCCGCCAATTACCTTTGGTGGAAATTCAGTCAATAACATTAATACCTTTTTACCTTCCGGTCTCGGAAAGTAATTCCGGTTTAGGTATTCTTTTAAATCGGGATCTAGATTTTGTATATTCCATTTATTTTTAATTAACTTCCAGCTTATATCATATTTAGATATTTTAGCATTTTCGAAATTTGCTTTATCAAGATTTAATTCTTCAACTTTTATATTTAACAGATTCGCATTTTTAAAATTCGCCCTGGTACAGTTAGAAAATGACATATCAGCGTATTGTAGATTTGTCCCCTGTAAATCTACATCCGTAAAATTGATCCCAATTAATTTAGCATTACGGAAGTCTACATTTTTTAAAATTGTATTAACAAAACTTATCTGATTTTTTGTGTCACTTGAGAATACTGCATCGCGAAAATCAAACCCAGACAAATCAACAGGTTGTTTATACCTTGAAAATTCCAACACTGCCTGTGTTAGAGTGAATCCCTGCCATGAGACGAGCTTCATAGTTTGAGGAATCTTTCCCAATGCTAATACAAAGACATTGACAAACGCTTCTTCCACGTACTTACTTTTTTTTGGAATTTTAGCTACGGAAGATAATGCTAGAGTTATTCTTTCATGAAACTCAGCTTTTTCACTTTCAAGAAATGGAATTAAACTTATTATACTTGCCGCCTTGATATGATCTTCTTCTTTTAAAATCCCCTCCAGTAATTTATTAAGTAGATCTGAATTACGATCATATCTTTCTTTTACTTTTGCATTCATGAATTGACCAAATGCTATCCATCCACCAGAAAATGCTACAATGATCGTAATTGCAGTACCGAAATTTGAGAAAAGGGTTTGCCAAAACAATAGCTTCTTATCGTTTTCAATTTTTAATTGTACAATTTCCTGTCGGGTTTTCTCTACTGATGCGTCCGCAGAAGTTTTGATAGAAGTTAAGTTTTTATTAATCAATCGAGAGCTTTTATTAAGTTGAATCGTAATTGCAAGCTGAAGAACAAGAATCGAGACTATAATGCCTGCAAATATTAGATTATATACTCGAATAGTAGAAATAGCTATTTTCATATTAAATTACTTTAGATGTTAAGTGAACACACTGTTACTAGATAAAAATAGTCAACATCAGGGGGAGATGTAATAGCCATTTTTAGCTATTTTGAAGTTCTTATACTTACCATACTGTGCATAACGCAAGCATTTAATGTGAAATATTGTATAATATCAGGGATGGATATCCTGAACCATACTGCCTAAATCAAGTTATTTATGTAGGTGGTTAGGGCCAAATCGATTGGTTGCGGGTATTGTGCTTATCTCGGTTATAGCCAATAACTAATTGATACGTAAATTAAATGAAGCTTATAATGATCCCTTGATGCCACTACTACGGTCATGGTATAATGGAGGTATTTATTAATCCTCCTACTTCACGTGAGTTCTTAATAACAAACTTAACTCGGCCTTGCCTAATCTTTCGCCTCTTATTTCTTAATTTTTAACTCCATTGCTGTCTTCACCCTCGAAAAAAGCGGAAACAGCCACTATGAAATGCGATTATCCCCCCATCCGCATATTGGGATTTCTCTGAATTTTAGCCTCACAAAGCTTCAACTAACGCAATTCACATTTAAAAATGTTCTTCTGAATTTTTGCTTCAAAGAAAGCTTCCGAATGCAATTCAGCTAGGAAAAAGAGATTAAAATGGACTATAATATGAGAAAATTGTTTTTTGCCAGCCTTCTGGTCTGTCAAAACGTAATGGCACAAACTAATGAGTGGGAAAATCCACAATTGTACGAACAAAACAAAGAAAAGCCGCATGCAACCTTCATGCTTTTTGATAATCCTAATGATGTTGTAGCAGATGATTACAGCCGATCTTCCTGGTGCCAAAGCTTAAATGGAAAGTGGAAGTTTGTTTATGCCGAGAAGTGTGCCGACCGTTTGAAAGATTTTTATAGAAAGGATCTTGATGATAGAACCTGGGCAGATATTCCGGTACCTTCTAATTGGGAGCGTAAGGGCTTTGGCACTGCAATTTATACCAATTTCGTGTACCCTTTCCCTAAAAATCCTCCTTTTGTTGGTGAAAATAACCCAGTAGGTACCTATAGGAAGACGTTTAGAGTTCCTGCTAAGTGGAGTGGCCGGGAAACCCTAATCCATTTCGGTTCAATTACCGGCTGTGCTTTTATTTACGTTAACGGGCAAAAGGTGGGGATGACCAAGGCTTCGAAATCTCCGGCCGAGTTCAACATTACCCCTTACCTAAAGGAAGGCGAAAATTTGCTTGCAGTTCAGGTGTTTCGCTGGCATGATGGAAGCTACCTGGAAGATCAGGATTTCTTCCGTTTATCAGGAATAGAACGTGATGTGTTTTTATATTCCCTTCCAAAGCTTAGTGTTTGGGATTTCTTCCTTAAACCCGATTTAGATGCGTCGTATAAGAATGGCTTATTCAATGCCGAAGTTGATTTAAGACAGTTTAAAAATAACATTGTAAAAAATGCCACTGTTTCAATAGATATTCTGGACAAGGCAGGTAGAAAGATCTTTAGTAAGGAGCAAACCCTAAGCTTAGGCGCTGATACTATTCAAACTTTAAAAATCAATGGAATAGTAAAAAATCCCTTAAAGTGGTCTGCCGAAGCCCCGAACCTTTACGATTGTATTATTAAACTGAAAGACAATCAGGGAAACTTGCTTGGTTTGACAGGTGCAAAAATCGGCTTCCGCAAAGTGGAGATAAAAGATTCCCGACTGCTGATTAATGGCGTTGCAACATACGTTCATGGCGTTAACCGGCACGAGCATGATGAAGTTGAGGGCCATGTTCCGAATAGGAGTTTGATGATTAAGGATATCCAGTTGATGAAGCAGTTTAACATCAATGCGGTGCGAACCAGTCATTATCCGAATGATCCTCAATGGCTAAAATTATGCGACAAATACGGCTTGTATCTGGTTGACGAAGCTAATATTGAAAGCCATGGGATGGGTGCAGAATTACAAGTGCCTTATGATAAGTCGAAACATCCGGCCTATCTTCCGGAATGGGCTGCGGCACATTTGGATCGTATGAGAAGATTGGTGGAGACAGATAAAAATCATGCATCGGTAATTCTCTGGTCGCTTGGAAACGAATGCGGAAATGGCGCTGCCTTTCACGATGGCTACAAATGGATAAAGCAGCGGGACAATACACGTTTTGTTCAGTTTGAACAGGCAGATGAAGATTGGAACACAGATATTGTTTGCCCGATGTATCCTGAGATAGGCTCAATGAAAGCTTATGCAGCATCTGGCAAAAGCCGGCCTTACATCATGTGCGAATACTCTCATGCAATGGGCAACAGTAGTGGCAATTTCCAGGAATATTTCGATATCATGATGAGCAGTAAAAACATGCAAGGTGGTTTTATCTGGGATTGGGTGGATCAAGGGCTTAAAACGACTACTACTGATGGCCGTGTTTTCTACGCATATGGTGGAGATCTGGGCGGATACAGCCTTCAAAATGATGAAAACTTCTGTTCAAACGGGCTAATTGCCGCAAATAGAACGGTCCATCCAGGGCTATACGAAGTGAAGAAAGTCTATCAGAATATCTTGTTCAAAGAAAAAGATCTTTCTTCAGGAATCATAACCGTTCATAATTTATTTGACTTTACCAATCTTGATCATTACAATTTCAAATGGGTATTACAGCGAAACGGAGAAACAGTTAAAGAAGGTAGTTTCCTTGTCAGTTTAGCTCCTCACCAGCAAAAGGATGTAAAGCTAAATTTGCCAGCATTTCAGGCCGCTGCAGGTTCTGAATATTATTTAAGTGTGTTTGCCTATACTAAAGAGGCGACAGATTTAGTTCCGGCAGGATTTGAAATTGCCAGGGAGCAGTTCAAAACAAGTGGTACTTACCTGGCCCGCAACACGCAGGAGCCAGCTAAACTTAGTGTGCAAAAAAGTGGAAACAAAATTACCTTCTCATCTGGCGAGGTAAAGGGGGAGTTTGACGTAAGAAACGGAAGAATTATTTCTCTGGCATCTAAAGGTTTTAATCCGGTGAGACAGTACCCTGAACCTTTCTTCTGGCGGGCTCCCACAGATAACGACTTCGGCAGCGGAATGCAGGTTAATTTAGGTATCTGGAGAACTGCTCATGTAAATCGTACCATAAAGAACATTACGATAGGCGATCAAACACTGGCAGGACTACCTGTAAAAGTGGAGTATATGCTTGATGGGGTAGGGGTTCCGTATGTTGTTGATTATTTGATCCAAACTGATGGGTCTATCAGAGTAACCGCTTCCATTGATATCACAGGAAGAAATCTTCCGGAATTGCCAAGGTTTGGGATGAGAATGGAACTTCCTGCAGAATATTCTAATTTAAGTTATTATGGCCGCGGCCCCTGGGAGAATTATGATGACCGGAACACTGCCGCTTTCCTTGGAATTTACAAAGATCAGGTAGCCAATCAATTCACCTGGAACTACATCCGTCCTCAGGAATCGGGATATAAAACGGACGTAAGATGGCTGTCGTTAACCAATAATCAGGGCGAGGGAATAACTATTGAAGGCATCCAGCCGATCTGTTTCAGTGCTACCAATGTCCGCACAGAAGATATTGATCCAGGATTAACCAAGAAGCAACAGCACGCAACCGATATTAAACCTAGAAACGAGGTTTATTTGAATATAGACCTGAAACAAAGAGGAGTAGGGGGCGATAATAGCTGGGGAGCTTTACCTCATAACAAATATCGCCTGTTGGAAAAGAAATACAGCTATAGCTACATCATAAAAGTTAAAGACAATTAAGCTTTCAACTGGCATGATAATTAACGACGTATTTTCTCAACTGTACCTTAACGTAGCATTGTTTAGGTACAGTTTGTTGAAGCATGTTCTATCACATGTCGGACAGTCGTTTCAGACGCTGCCCGACGTTCAGTTGATTATTTTAAAAGCGATTGCCTGGGTAACTTACTGATAAAGCCTTTTTTTGTTTAAACATTATAATTCCATTATTATCCCCCCTGTAATATGTGATTATCCCTCTTACGGCTTTTGGTATAAAGGACCAAATTTGCCTTGTAACATTATAAAACCATTATAAAACCAATTCTCGAAGGCTGAGCCGAAAATTTTAAAAGTAGGCGGAGCTTTAATCGAAATTTTATGAAAAAAACTGTTTCTTCAATGGGATCGGTAAGGAAAGTCTTATCTGTAATAGCTTTTTTGGCTGTATTAGGCTGTAAAAAAACCGACAAAGGAAAATCTATAGACAAGGCTCCTCTACCAGGGAATGAACCGGTACCGGCTGTATTATTGTCAGGTGATACCAATGTACACGATCCCTGTGTATTCAGAGTTGGTTCAACAACCTATGCTTTTTCAACAGGGCCTACTATAAGGATACGGAAAACAACAGATGCATCGATGAAAAGCGGATGGACCTATGTGGGTTATGTGTGGAATACCCAGCCCGCATGGATTTCTCAAAGGCTGGGTGCTACTCCTCCGGATATATGGGCCCCCGACGTGAATTACTGGAATGGGAAGTACTATTTATATTATAGTGCATCGATTGTAGGACAGGGCCTTACAGCTACTATGGGGCTCATGACAGCAACAAATATAGAAGGCCCATGGACAGATCAGGGTGAAGTTACTTATACTAATTATCCCATCGATGCGAATATAGAATGGGTTGGTTCTACTCCATACGTAACATGGGGCTCCTGGAACGGCATTTATATGCACGAAATTGACCCGCTGACAGGTAAACTCTCCACCACAAACACCACACTAACTAAGATAGCAAGTGGTATAGAAGCAGCCACCATAATGCAAGACGGTGGTTACTTCTATCTGATGGGATCTAAAGGGCTCTGCTGCAGTGGGGTAAACAGTACTTATTACACCGTTGTTGGGCGTTCAACTAACATTAGGGGTCCTTATATCGCTGCTAATGGTACTGCGATGAACAGTGGGGGCGGAACTAAAATACTGACAGGATATGGTAATCAAATTGGAACTGGTGGTGGCGACTGGTTTTCTGTTGGTACAGACAAATATTTTGGATATCATTTTTACGATGGTGATAATAATGGCCGTGCTACATTAAATATTCGAAAGATAACTTTTGTTGATGGATGGCCTGTTTTGAGCCCTCCAATTGGAGGTATCGTTTCTGGAGGAACCTATTGTATTATTAACGCATATAGTGCTAAGTCTTTGGATATCACTAATTCATCAACGGCAAACAACACTATTGTTCAGCAGTATGATTATCTCGCAACAGCCAACCAGAAGTTTGTAATCACCGATCTGGGAACAGGATATTATCGGATTTCACCTGCTCATGCACCAAATATGGCGTTGGATGTTACAGGGACGGCAAACGGTGATAGAATTCAACAGCACACTTGGGTCGGTGATAATAACCAACAGTGGCAAATCACTGCCATTGGTTCTTACTACAATATAACAAACCGTAGCAGTGGCAGATGTATGGATAACCCTGCCTGGTCTACAGCTAATGGTACTCAGCTCGACCAATATACGTGTGGCACAGGCCAGAATCAGCAGTTTTCTGTGTTAGCGGTAAAGAGTCTGACTGCTAGCGCTACTAAGTAAACGTTGTAACTCTGTAAAAAAAGCCCGTGGATCTGATTATAAAACCTTAACTAACTAACCACTAGCTAGCTAACTAATAAATAACTAACAATAATTATTAATCATTTTAAACCAAGTAAGTATGAAGATTAAATTAAAGTACCCGAGTTTAGAAGGTACATTCGATTTCGCAAATTGTAATTCAATCGAAGAAGAACCTCAATCCTCAAAGTCAAAACTTTCACTATTCCGAATCCGGCAAACGCTTTTTTTAATTGCCCTCTCGATAACCTCGTTTGCTGCCTGTAAGAAGGATAGTTCCACTAGCAATGTAGCCTCATCGGCAATTCCTGGAAAACAGGATAAGGCTAAAGTAAGCGCTTTTGGCCCATCTGTGATGTACACTCCTGCTGCTGAAGATTTTAATCCTGGTGCATTATATGCGAGGGCTGTCCAATTGGAATATAGTGGAACAAATAATGGAAAGATGTATGCCACTTTTGAAAGATATAACCCGGGAGCCCGCTCTTTCCCGATATATGAAAGTACCGATGGCGGGGTAAGCTGGGCCAACATAACCGACATCACAGACCAGGTAAACGGATGGGAAATGAAGTTTCAGCCTCATTTATATGAACTGCCTCAGCAAATAGGTTCTATGCCTGCAGGCACATTAATCTGCGCAGGAGTTTCTTGTCCACCTAACAATTCCCAAACAAAAATTGATCTGTACAAAAGCAACGATCTTGGAAGAAACTGGGTTTTTGTAGGCTCCGTTGCCACCGGAGGTGTTGCTAATTCAAATGGAACGGAAGACCCTGTATGGGAACCATTTTTGCTTGTGGCCAATAATAAATTAATTTGTTACTACTCAGATGAAACAGACCCTGCCCACAATCAAAAGATCGTCCATAAAACAAGTACTGATGGCTCGACTTGGAGCGCAGCGGTAAACGATGTAGCTCTTGGAACCACCCTTAGGCCAGGGATGCCCACATTGGCAAAAATGGCGAATGGCCAGTATATAATGACCTATGAAATTGTAAATGCAAGCGGACTCCCTTGTCATTATAAAATTTCTTCTAATCCTGAAAGTTGGAACCCCAGCAGTAGTGGCACCAAAATTAACAATGGAGGGTCTCCTTATATTGTTGCTTTATCCAGCGGTAAACTGGTGATGAATAACCAAAACTCCGGGAGTGTTTATACCAATGTGACGAACGGAACTGGAGCATGGACTGCTGTTAGCACTCCTATGGGCATTGGCTATTCACGTGCATTGGTTCCCCTGGCTAATGGTGAATTATTTATTATTTCTGGTGGATGGTTGACTACCAGGAACAATGTAACGTATGCCAGCATGGCAATAGGAAACTACTGTAAGTTTACCAACCGTGCAAATGGGAAATGTATTGATAATTATGGAATATTTTCAAATGGTGCAGACGTTGTTCAATACGCAAGTGGCGGAAGCTTTAATCAGCAATGGCAAATTCAAACCGCGGGAGGGGGATATTCAAAACTATTCTGCCGGACCGGAGGAAAATTCCTCGACAATATGGGCAGAACCACAGATGGAAGTATTGTGGGACAATATGAAGATAACCCGAGTTTCAATCAACAATGGCAAATTGTAGATGCTGGAAGCGGGTATGTAAAAATAATCAATAGGGTAACCGGAAAATGTGTAGATAATGGAAATGGAACGGGAGATGGGGCACCCATGAAAATGTACTACAACAATACTAGTTTTAACCAACAATGGGTGAAGACACCAATCAATTAATTGGATAGGTTCTTTTTATATTCATTAATGAATAAGCATAGTCCTTGCCAAATGATACTGGCAAGGACTTTTTTGTCTAGTCGTATATCTTCGCCGTTGTTGATGTCCCCACCAATCCTATTAAGTTAAGGCGTTTGTTCTGGTGGGTTAGCCTTTCTCTCCCTTCGGGAGAGATGCCGTAAGGCAGAGAGGGTATGAGACTTTTTATAACTAGATAGCTTAACTTAATAGTATTGTGAGATGTCCCCACCAACCGCTTAACTTAAGAAGTAGTTTTAATTATTTTATCATGTTAAGCGTCTCGAAATAAGTAACTTGTATTCACATCTCCTTGTCCAAGGACTCCTTTCGGAGAGGAGACCTGTCCCGAGTATTCCTATCGTGTGGACACAAATATTTAGGATCTTTGGCTTTATGCAACAACGAG
>CBIHNR010000188.1:0-10443 GCA_966211215.1 uncultured Pedobacter sp. | reverse complement strand
GTTTGAAAACGGCAAGTTACATTATGCAGGTAAAGTAGGCACAGGCTTTTCAGACAAACTGCAGAAGGAAATGATGAAGCAATTTGAGCCGCTGATAACGGAGCAAAGTCCGTTCGTATCAATTCCAGACTATAACAAGCCCTCGCGGTTTAGGCCTAATCCGCCAAAAGCGAATGCTACCTGGTTAAAACCTGAACTAGTATGCGAAATCAGCTTTGCTGAAGTAACGGAAGACGGCGTTTTCAGGCATCCAAGTTTTGAAGGGATGCGCATTGATAAAAAGCCATCAGAAGTTATTCGGGAAGTACCTGCCGATACGGAGGACGTATTGGAAGAGGTTGAGCACCAAATAGAAGAACCCCGGCACGAGGAAGTAGTTAAAGCTCCAAAGGAATCAGCGCGAAGAACTTTGCTTAATCCCAAAGACGAAACCCAGGTTAGGCCTGTATGTGGGCATCAACTAAAGTTTACTAATCTGAGTAAGTTGTACTGGCCCGAGGATGGTATCACGAAAAGGGATATGTTCAATTATTATTATCAGGTAGCCGAATATATTTTGCCTTATTTAAAGGGGCGCCCGCAGTCTCTTAATAGATTTCCGAATGGAATACATGGAAAAAGCTTTTACCAAAAAGATGTAAAAGGCAAGGCGCCCGAATGGGCCGAAACTTTTCCGTATCAAACCAGCGATGGCGAGGATAAGGAGTTTTTGGTAGGTACAGACGAGGCAAGTTTATTGTGGATGGCATCATTGGGATGTATTGAAATGAATCCATGGTTTTCGAGGGTGCAATCGCCAGACAATCCAGACTATTGCGTTATAGACCTCGATCCTGATAAAAATACGTTCGAGCAAGTAATTGAGGCTGCGCTTAAAGTGAAGGAAGTGCTTGATGCAATTGATGTGCCCGCATATTGCAAAACATCCGGCTCTACTGGCATGCACATTTATATCCCGCTGGAGGCAAAATATACCTATGACCAGTCTCAGCTTTTCGCCCGCTTAATCGCAAATATTGTTCATCGGCAGTTGCCAGATTTTACAAGCCTTGAACGTATGGTGGCTAACCGCAAAGGAAAAATGTATCTCGATTTTCTGCAAAACCGGCCAGGGGCAACCATTGCCGGCCCTTATTCACTGCGGCCTAAACCCGGTGCTACAGTTTCTATGCCTCTACATTGGGATGAAGTAAAGCCAGGGCTCGCCATGCGTGATTTTACTATTAAAAACACCCCAGCTCGTTTAAAAGCAGAAGGTGATTTGTTTAAAGGTGTTTTAGGAAAAGGCATTGGCCTTGAAAATGCGGTTAAAAAGGCTAAGGATGTTTTTGGTGGCTAACAACTTAAAGGGCATATTTTATGCATATAATTCATTTAATTTTCGGGCAAGGCGATGAACTAGGCATTTTGCAGATGTGCGCCAGGGCGTTTGTTCTTTACTTTGTAACTATTTTGCTTTTAAGAATTTCTGGCACCCGGACATTCGGTAAGAATTCGGCTTTTGATAACATTGTGGCTATTATGCTTGGAGCTGTTTTGAGCAGGGCTTTGGTTGGTGCATCTCCTTTTATTCCTACCATTGGTGCTTGTCTTGTATTGGTAATTATGCACCGGGTTCTGGCAATGCTAAGTATTTACATAAAAGGATTGGGCCGCATTATTAAGGGGCACGAAACTGTTTTATATAAAGACGGCAAAATCTTGAACGAGAATCTTAAAAATAGCCTTTTAACTGACGGCGATTTGATGGAAAGCGTTCGCCTGAATGCTAACCTCAACTCTCTGGACAAGGTGGAGCAAATTGTAATGGAACGCAGCGGGCAGCTTAGTGTAGTCACAAAGCAACCCGTGAAGGAATAAGCGTACCTGGGATATTTTCGCTTTTGTGATCCTTCTGAATAAGAATATTTCGTGAAGGTCGAAAAAGGGTTAGGGTATCTTATTCAGATCTGATATTTAGTAATCAAAAAGACATAGCTATTTTGTTTTTTAACTTGTATTGTTCATTTCAATTCTTAGCTTTATCCCTTGGGAGGCGAACTCACTTATTCGTCACTCCTAATATGAGTATGTTAAACCTAACCTTTCTGAAAAAGATTCTGAGGATATCTCTGTATGCTATTTTATCATTGATATCTGTCCTGGTAGTGTATTTAGGCCTGGCTTTTATTCTTTCAAGAATAGGAACAGATCAAGAGAACACCCAATCTAATGACATTTCTGTGTACATCCTAACCAATGGTGTTCACACAGATGTGGTTGTTCCCTTGAAAAATGATTTAATGGACTGGAGTTCGGAAATCAAATTTAGCAATACTGTAAAGAGAGATACGGCTTTTAACTATGTAGCAATGGGTTGGGGCGATAAGGGCTTCTACCTTGATACACCGACCTGGGCAGACTTAAAAGCCAGCACTGCATTTAAAGCTGCCTTTAGTTTAAGCACCTCGGCAATTCACGCAACTTTTTATAAAGAACTGAAAGAGGATAGTACTTGTGTAAGAATTAAACTGAGCAAAGCCCAATATTTACGTTTGATAGCTTATATAAAAAATAGCTTTAAGCTCGATTCCCAAGGACATTTCATAAATATTAAAACTTCAGCTAATTACGGTAGCAACGATGCCTTTTACGATGCCGTGGGAAGTTACAGTTTATTTCACACCTGTAATACTTGGGCTAATAATGCTCTTAAAAGCTGTGGACAAAAAGCTAGCCTGTGGACTCCATTCGATACCGGAATATTCTATCAATACAAAAATAAATAATTATGAATCAGAAACCATCAGGGGCTTTTGTAGCTGCATCCTGGATAGCATTAGGCGTTGGAATGGTAGGCTATTTGACCGGGCTATTTCGATCGGAAATGCTTTTAAATGAGAAAGGATATTATTTTACGGTTCTAATGTACGGCTTGTTTTCAGTAGTGTCAGTTCAAAAGTGTGTTCGGGATAGGCTGGAAGGTTTACCGGTAACAGACATTTATTACGGTATCAGCTGGTTTTCAACTATACTGACTATCGGCCTGCTCACAGTTGGATTATGGAATGCAACCTTATTGCCTAGCGAAAAGGGTTTCTATGCCTTTGCATTTCTATTGGCATTGTTTGGTGCAATTTCCGTTCAAAAAAATACTCGCGACAGTCAAAACTTGGCTGAGAACGACCATAATTAATTGTACAAGGTGATAAGTAATAAGCTAACTTCATATAGATAGCCTATTTCTATCACCTTGCCTGCCTTCTGAAATCCTTTATCCCATTCGCGAAAGCTTGCCCAATTAATGCCTGGTTTTCTTTGTTGGTAAGAAAAGCCAGGTCATCTTCGTTAGATAAAAAGCCAAGTTCGATTAAAATAGCTGTTGATTTATTGGTTTCTAAAACAGCAAGGCTCTTCTTTTTTATTCCGCGAACTGAAATACCTTTTAATAGCCTTAAGTTTTGTTCAAGTGCTTTTGCCAGTAGAATTGTTCTGTTATTTGCCTCTAAAGGAACGTAAATTTCCATTCCTTTAATCATCGACCTAACACTTGGCCCAATACTGTCGGCTACTGCGTTGGCATGTATAGATATAAAAACATCTCCCTGCGTTGTGGCACGTTCAGGTAGCGGAATGTAGCTATCATCTTCTCGGGTCATTTTAACATCAAAGCCTTCTTGAAGAAGTTTAAGTTTTATTTCCTTCGAAACATCCAATACCAAATTCTTTTCCAAAACATTTCCTCCACGGGTCACGCTGTCCCGCCCTCCATGCCCTGGGTCTAAAACAACGCTTAAAGTTGTGGTGTTTGTTTGGCAGATTGCGGTTAGCGCTGTAAGTACAGTTAAAATGGCACATACAATTTTTTTCATACTCAGAACCAATTCAAGTTATTAATGTAAAGGTTTCTTAGTTTAGCTGCAAAAATGAGTCATGAAGAGTACGAATTACTATAATACATTCATTGAAGTGGCCGATGATTGCCCGGTAACAAAAGCCGAGATCCCTCCACTTAGAGGTGATAAACGTACGGTAGCGGCAATCCATTATGAAATGATTATTTCGAACCCCTATAAATACACTTCTGACGATGTTATTTTTAACGTGTTTGCCGAAAAGAACGGCCTAACCGGGGAGGAACAACCTCAACAGAGAGAAATATTTTTTTCTAAAGGGCAGGCTTGCTTGCGCTGTTCGCCTCTGGCAAAGAGATATGGCTGGGGTATCCATAATGATAATGAAGGAAAGATTGCTTTGTATCCATTAGGAAGTGATAAGTACGATGAGCTGATTAGCGATAGAGATTTACAGCACGTAAAAGGTATGCGGTCTAGCAAAAAGTAAAAAGAGGCCGGGGATAAATATAACCGGCCTCTTTCTTCTTTATCTATCTATTAGCAGATTCTGTGAGTTTTTCCAATAGCTCGACGGTGCTGCTATCAGACTGGTGAAGTTTATTTTCTTCGCTTTTAGAAACAACCGGTTTTTTATTGGAACCAGAATCCCCTTCAGCTTTTTTTTCTTTTGACATTTCTTCAGGATGAAGAGGCTGAGGCGTACTAAAGCTGGCTTGCAGAGGTTCTGCTTCAACCGCTGGTGGTGTCTTAGAAACTTGTTTATTAACAGACTTATCTATCCGGATTATTTCAGAGAGCCGTCTTGCCAGTTGTTTTGAAACTTTAGTAATTTCTTTGGTTGTTTTTTTTGACTCATATCCAAGGCTGCTTACCACTTCTTTTATATGGGCTTTTAAATTAACTTCCAATTCTTTTCGTGCTCCTTTGCGGGCATTTTTAATAATCGTTTTTGTTGACTCTTTTTTCATAAGTAAATAATTTAATAGGCAATACAGCTCTACGCATCTTTTTATTTGGGGGCTACCCTAAAATATTGAAGACATGCCTTAGATACATTGCGATAATATGCACGCAGCCAAATGTACTTTAGCTATTGCGAGATTTTTTTACGTTAAATGTGTGTGTGCGCTTTAACATAAAAGCCTTCTTAATTTTATAACACACATAACAGGCTAGGGTTTTTAATGGCCAATAATCCTTTTTAGTTAATATTCTAGAAATCAGTGTGTTTTTAACACTTAATTAATGTGCTCTGTATTTTTTTCTTTTTAGGGAATTTTGCGATGGTTAAGCTCAAAAAACAGATTACGCAAGGCTGAAAATGCCAGGATTTAAGGCGTTTATTCTAATAATTATTCTAAATTTTTCTGAGTGTTTTATTTTGTAACTATCTGTGTATTAGTGTGTTGCATTTTTAAAATGCAATATTTTCTTAAAAAAAGATTAAAGAAATAGTTTTTGAGATACATGCCCTTCACATTTGTGTTATCATTTGTAGGGATACCAGGGGCTATTGTAAATGAGTCCCGATATTCCCGATGAGCTAACCCAAACGTAGAACCAATTAGTAGAACCAGATACGGAGAAATGTAATTGATTTTGCCCCGCCATTTTTGAAGTAAAACGAAGGGGAAACGCAAAACGCTACAGAGTATCTCAATTAAATTATAAACCAATTAGAGAACCACTATGAAAACGATTTTAATACTCTGCGGATAGGCAGCCATCAAGAAATACCTTAAAGCATTGCGCAATCGCTTTAACCATTTAAACCAATAACCATTCTAGCTTAATTAAATTTTTTTATGAGAAGAAATGATATTAAAGGATATTTTTTTCTATACATCCTGTTCTTTCTGCCCTTTGTAGCCCTTGCTCAAACAGGCAGTATAACAGGTAAAGTATCCGACGAAACTAACCAGCCTTTGCCAGGGGCATCGGTTGTAATAAAAGGGCTTGGCAAGGGAACTTCAACAGACTTGAACGGAAATTTTAAAATAGGAGGCCTGGCCAATGGCGATGTAACATTGGTGGTGTCATTTATAGGGTATGCACCTCTTGAAAGAGTGGTGGCTGTAAATGGGGCAACAGTAGCAAATTTTCAACTTAATCCTGCAGGGCAAACTTTGGGGGAAGTGGTGGTAATCGGCTACGGTACTCAGCAAAAAAAGGACCTTACGGGTTCAATTGCCACGGTAACTTCCAAGGATTTTCAAAAGGGAAACATTACCTCGCCCGAGCAGTTAATTACCGGTAAAGTTGCAGGTGTACAAATAACCTCTGGTGGTGGACAGCCCGGCGGTGGCAACACTATCCGCATTCGGGGTGGTGCATCCTTAAATGCCAGCAACGACCCTTTGTACGTAGTTGACGGTGTGCCATTAAGCGGCCAAACGATAGCGGGTGTTTCCAATCCTTTAAGTTTAATCAACCCCAATGATATCGAATCATTTGTTGTTCTTAAAGATGCTAATGCCACCGCCATTTATGGTTCCAGAGCATCAAATGGGGTAATCTTAATTACTACCAAAAAAGGGCAGAGTGGCAAAACCGCATTTGCATTTAGCACCCAGCATATCGCCTCTGATCCTACACGAATGTTAAATTTGCTTTCTGCCGATGAGATTAAAGCCTACGTGGAAAGCCATGGTACTGCAGATCAAAGAGCGCTATTAGGCAGCGCTAATACCAATTGGTTGAACGAAATATATGGCACTGCTTATGGTACAGACAATAATTTTAGTGTAACCGGAAAGTTTAAGAAAGTCCCATACCGGGTGTCTGTAGGATATCTTAACCAGGATGGCATTCTCATGAATGACAATCTGGAGAGAACATCCGGTGCAATAAGTATGTCGCCTTCACTTTTAAAAGACCATCTTAAAGTAGACCTGAACCTTAAGGGATCCTATTCAAATACACATTTTGGCAATCAGGATGCCATTGCTTCTGCTGCGCAATTTGACCCTACACAGCCCGTACATCAGGAAAACAATTTCGGAAACTATTTTGAATGGTTACGTGACGCTTCTACCCCTAATCCCAATGCCCCTCGTAATCCGGCAGCACTTGCTAACCTTAAAAGCGATTCAGGAAAAGTTTACCGAAGCTTCGGTAATCTTAAATTAGACTATTCATTCCACTTCCTTCCAGAGCTTCATGCCAATTTAAATGTTGGTTACGATGTAGCCCGTGGTAAAGGTGGCGTATTTATTCCGGCCTTTGCAGCTTCCAATGCATCAACCAACGGCTATATTTCCAGGTACCTGAATGATATTTCCAACAAGGTTGTAGAATTCTACTTTAACTACGCCAAGGATGTTAAATCTATCAATAGTAACATCAATGCAACTGCGGGTTATGGCTATTATGTAAACCGCGAAAGAAAGAATAATTATCCAACCTACCATGCAGATGGCACCACAATTATAAGTTCGCCAACGTATCCGTTTGATATTCCCAAAAACCGGTTGCTGTCTTACTATGGCCGTTTAATCTACACTTATAACAGTAAATACATCTTATCCGGAACTATCCGTACAGATGGTTCGTCCAGGTTTAGCGAGGATAACCGCTGGGGGGTATTCCCATCAGGCGCATTTACATGGAGGTTAAAGCAAGAAAACTATCTTAAAAATCAGAATGCACTTACAGACCTGAAACTTCGCTTAAGTTATGGGGTAACCGGGCAGCAAGACGGTATCGAAAACTTGTATTACCTGCCTTCTTATTATGCCAGCAGTAATGAATCGCAGTACCAAATTGGAGGCACTTTCTACCCATTATATACTCCCACAGCCTACAATGCCGACTTGAAATGGGAGACAACCAAAACATCAAATGCAGGTATCGATTATTCATTTCTTGATGGAAGGATCAGCGGTAGTATCGATGTTTATTTTAAGAAAACTAAAGACCTGATTAGTAAAGTGCCGGTGGCTGTAGGCTCTAATTTCAGCAACTACCTTACTGTTAACCTGGGTAATATGGAAAATAAGGGTGTGGAATTCTCGCTTAACGCCACTCCAATTAAAAAAGAGAAATTTACCTGGGATCTTGGGTTTAACCTTACCCACAATAAAGGAGAGATTACCAATCTGAATTCATCTATTGTGCCAACCGGCGATTTGAAAGGTGCTACCGGAAACCAGATTCAGGCACATGCCATCGGATACAGGCCCTTTAGCTTTAATGTGTATAAACAGATATATGATGCCAGCGGAAAGCCTATTCAAGGGGCATACCTGGATTTAAATAATGATGGAATTATCAATTCATCCGACAGGTATTTGTACGAGTCGCCTGCACCTAAATTGATCTTAGGGTTTTCAACCTCGGTTTCTTATCAAAAATGGACCCTAAACACCGTGTTGCGTTCTAATATTGGAAATTATATCTATGATAACATTTCCTCAAACTTTGCAACATCTTCTAATATCATAAGCCCAAGTAACCTAATCAATAATGCAACTGCAGATTTCCTTAATACAGGGTTCAGCCAGAACCAATTCTTCAGCGATTACTATGTTAAAAACGCTTCCTTTTTGAAGATGGATAACATAGGATTGAATTATAACGCGGGAAAGATTTTTAAAAATGGCTTAACGCTGAACGTTTCTGCCAATGTGCGTAATGTATTCACCATTACTAAATACAAAGGAATTGACCCAGAATCATCCAGCGGTATAGACTACAATTTGTATCCAAGGCCAACAACTTATGTTTTAGGAGTAAATCTTGGTTTTAAATAATAAGGAGATTATAAGATATGAAACGTCTGATAAAAATATATTCAATGATTGTAGTTGCATTAACTACAGGCTCGTGTAATAAAGACCTGGATTTAACGCCTACAAATAACTTCTCTGCAGAACAGAGCTTCAGTTCAATTCAGGGGCTTAAAAGCGTATTGGCCAAAGTATACGGAAGTTATGCACTTACCGGAAGCGGCGGCTCTGGCAGTAGCGACCTGGGTGGAATAGATGCCGGTACATCTGATTTTTTACGCCTCTACTGGAATGCACAGGAGCTTACTACTGATGAAGCAGCCTGCGCCTGGGTAAATGATGCTAATGGCGGCATAGGAGAACTGGATTACATGACCTGGGGAGCCGGCAACGTGTTGTTGCAAGGATTATATACCCGTAGTTTGTACCAAATTACGGTAGCTAATGCTTTTATAAAAGAAACTACCGATGCTAAACTGGCTTCAAAAGGTATTACCGGGGCTGATTTAACCACAGCACGGAGTTTTGTTGCCGAAGCGCGTTTTTTAAGGGCTTATCAGTATTGGGTATTAATGGATTTGTTTGGCAACCCACCGTTTTTAACCGAGGACAGTGAGTTTGGAACAACTGCTGCCAAGCAGATAAAGAGAGCTGATTTATATACCTATATTGAAAATGAGCTAATCGCAATTGAACCCAATTTGGTGGCTGCAAGGCAAAACGAATACGGCAGGGCAGATAAAGCAGCAGCCTGGGCATTGTTGGCCCGTATGTATCTTAATGCTGAGGTATATACCGGAACCGCACAGTATGTTAAAGCTGCAGAGTTTGCCGGCAAGGTAATTAATGCCGGTTACTCTCTACATAGCCAGTATGCTAATCTTTTTCTCGGAGATAACGATAAGAACAACCCTGAAGTTATTCTTTCAATTAACTATGACGGTGTTTATACGCAGAATTATGGAGGCACAACATACCTGATCAATGCGGCCGTTAATGGGGCAATGAATCCGCCTTCTTTTGGTGTCCCTAACGGCGGATGGGGTGGAAACCGCAGCAAACCAAATCTGCCAAACGTATTCGGCGACTATAGTGGCAATGCCGATAAAAGGGCAATGTTTTTCGGTTCAAAGAATAAAATTGATGATATAACCACTTTTACCGACGGCCTGGCGGTTACCAAATTCAAGAATGTTACTTCCACTGGCACTACTCCGGCATCTGTTGGCGGTACCTATTGCTCTACCGACTTTCCACTGTTCCGTTTGGCTGAGATGTATTTAATCTATGCCGAAGCTGTAGCCAGAAATAGCAGTGCTGGCAGTTTAGCAACAGCTACTCAATACATTAATTTACTAAGGCAACGGGCCTATGGTAACTCTTCGGGTAATGTAACTTCTGTTACCAGAGAGCTTATTCTTGACGAAAGAGCCCGGGAACTGTATTGGGAAGGATTTAGAAGGACCGATTTAATTCGCTACGGCTTGTATACAGCAGGAAGTTACTTATGGCCATTTAAAGGCGGTACTGCTGCGGGTAAAGCAGTTGAATCATTCAGGACCCTTTTCCCGATCCCTTCTGCTGATATAGTTGCTAACCCGAATTTGATACAGAACACTGGTTATTAACCATGATAAGATATAATACGATGAAAACATTGTTCGTAAAATTGATAACGTTATGCATGCTGGTTGCTACAATAAGCTCATGTAAAAAAGATGAGGATAAAATTGTAGCTACAAAGAGTACCCCAGCAAACTTAAATGCATCGGCCTCAACCTTGGTGCTTACCAAAGCTACCCAGGCAAATAAGGCGCTAACATTTACAATTACTAACCCCGATTTTGGCTATAATGCAGTAGTTACTAATACAATACAGG
>CBIHNR010000187.1:0-10465 GCA_966211215.1 uncultured Pedobacter sp. | reverse complement strand
TAAATTAAAAGAAATAAGAGTGTGTTTAAAATACGCACTCTTAAATCCTCTATCTTCCAGATATTTGAAAGAGTAGTGAACAGCTTCTTCATTAATTATAATTTAACGATTGCACCACCAGCTGCTTCGATTGCTTTTTGAGCAGTAGCTGTAAAAGCATGAGCTGTAACATCTAATTTAGTTTTTAATTCGCCCCTGCCTAAGATTTTAACAAGGTCGTTTTTCGAAACTAATCCATGCTCTTTCAAAGTAGCAAAATCAACAGTAGTTAAGTTAAATTTCTCAGCCAAAGCCTGAAGAACATCCAGGTTTACGCCGACATATTCAACGCGGTTGATATTTTTGAAACCAACTTTTGGCAAACGGCGCTGTAATGGCATCTGTCCACCTTCGAAACCGATTTTGGTTGAAGTACCTGAACGAGAACCAGCCCCTTTATGTCCACGTGTTGACGTACCGCCACGGCCAGACCCTGTACCGCGTCCAATACGCTTTCTATTTTTAGTTGAACCTTCTGCAGGTTTTAAATTACTTAAGTTCATGATTAAATACCTTCTACTGCTACTAAATGACTAACTTTTCTCACCATCCCGATAATAGCGGGAGTAGCTTCAACTTCTACAGACTGGTTGATTTTCTTCAAGCCCAGAGCCTGTATAGTTCTTTTCTGGCGCTCGCTTCTATCGATAACGCTTTTAATTTGAGTTATTCTGATCTTCGCCATTGTACTTATCCGTTAAAAACTTTATTAAGATCCACTCCACGGTGCTGAGCAACAGTGAATGCATCGCGCATTTGCGCTAAAGCAGAAACTGTAGCCTTAACCACGTTATGTGGGTTAGATGAACCTTTTGATTTTGCCAATACGTTATGAACACCGGCACTTTCCAATACAGCACGCATCGCACCGCCTGCGATAACACCTGTACCATTTGCAGCTGGTTTAATGAAAACGAAACCACCTGAGAATTTACCATATTGTTCGTGAGGTACAGTTCCGTTAATTACAGGAACTTTAACCAAATTCTTTTTGGCATCATCGATACCTTTAGCGATAGCTTCAGTTACCTCTTTAGCTTTTCCCAAGCCGTAACCTACTACTCCATTCTCATCGCCTACCACAACGATAGCTGAGAAAGAGAAAGTACGTCCACCTTTAGTAACTTTAGCAACACGCTGGATGCTAACTAAGCGGTCTTTTAATTCGATCTCGCTTGATTTTACTCTTTTTATATTGATTGTTGACATCTTCTATTTTGTTGTGAATCGTTAGAAATTAAGGCCGCCTTCGCGAGCACCCTCAGCTAATGATTTGATACGGCCATGATATAAGTAACCATTTCTATCAAATACTACCTGATTAATTCCTGCTGCTATTGCTTTTTCAGCTACTGATTTACCGACAGCTTTTGATTGGTCCGATTTAGTTCCATTTGCACTAAAATCTTTTGCTAAAGATGAAGCTGAAACTAACGTCTTACCGGTTGTATCATCAATGATTTGAGCATAGATACCTTTGTTACTTCTGAATACAGATAAACGTGGGCGCTCAGCAGAACCGGTTAATCTTTTTCTGATTCCTTTTTTAATTCGTTCTCTGCGAGATAATTTTACTGCCATGATGATTATTTTTTAGATGCCGATTTACCTGCTTTTCTTCTTAACTCTTCACCAACAAACTTGATACCTTTACCTTTGTATGGTTCTGGTGCACGTAGAGAACGGATCTTAGCCGCTACTTGTCCTAACAACTGTTTGTCGATACTTTCCAATATAATGGTTGGGTTCTTACCTTTCTCTGCTGTGGTAACTACCGAAATTTCTTTTGGAAGCTCAAACACATAGTGGTGAGAATATCCTAGTACTAAATCTAAAGTGTTTCCAGTATTAGTAGCACGGTAACCCACACCCACTAACTCTTGCTGCACTTTATAACCTTCAGTAACACCCTTAACCATGTTATTGATTAAAGCACGGTATAATCCGTGTAATGCTTTATGACGCTTTTGTTCTGACGGACGTTGTACTAAAACGTTTCCATCTTCCTGAGCGATTGTAATATCTGAATCAACTTTCTGAGTTAATTCTCCTTTTGGTCCCTTAACGGTTACTGTGTTGTCAGCAGAAACTGAAACAGTAACACCCGCAGGGATTGCGATCGGGGCTTTTCCTACTCTTGACATTGTCTGATCTTTCTGATTAGTAAACGTAACATAAAACTTCGCCACCAATGTTCAAGTTCCTTGCTTCTTTATCAGTCATAACACCTTTAGAAGTGGAAAGGACAGCGATCCCTAAACCATTTAATACACGTGGCATATTGTCAACACCTGCATACTTTCTCAAACCGGGTTTACTCACACGTGTAATGGTGCGAATAGCAGGAACTTTAGTTATCGGATGATATTTCAAAGCGATTTTAATAACGCCCTGAACATTAGAATCGTCAAACTTGTAGTTCGCGATGTAACCTTTGTCAAAAAGAACTTTTGTGATTTCTTTTTTGAGGTTTGATGCAGGAATTTCGACAACCCTATGGTTGGCCTTGATGGCATTCCTTACTCTTGTAAGATAATCTGCTATTGGATCTGTATTCATTATTATTGTTTTTGATAGTGGTTTCCTTCTGCCATTTAGCAAACGACCTTCTATCGGTTAATTTTTCAAATTGGAATGCAAAAGTAAAAATTCAAAACGGATTTAAGCCCAATTTTGAATTTTAACTTTGAATTTGCTTTCTTAATATTACCAGCTTGCCTTCTTTACTCCCGGGATTTTACCAGCAAGAGCCATTTCACGGAAAGTTACACGTGAAATACCAAACTGACGCATATATCCACGAGGACGTCCAGTTAACTTACAACGATTGTGTAAACGTACCGGAGATGCATTTTTAGGTAATTTATCTAATGCCTCATAATCACCAGCAGCTTTTAAAGCTTCTCTTTTCTCAGCGTATTTGGCAACTAATCTTGCACGTTTAACTTCACGTGCTTTTACACCTTCTTTAGCCATTGTTTACTGTTTGATTTTTAAATGGTAAACCAAATTGTTTTAGTAATTCAAGCGCTTCAACATCGTTAGTCGCTGAAGTTACAAAGGTAATATCCATACCCATGATCTTGTTGATTTTGTCAATGTTGATCTCAGGGAAAATGATCTGTTCAGAGATACCTAAAGTATAATTTCCGTTTCCGTCAAAACCCTTATCATTGATACCTTTGAAATCACGGATACGAGGTAAAGCAACAGCGATTAAACGGTCAAGAAACTCATACATTTGATTGTCACGTAAAGTTACACGAACACCAATTGGCATTCCTTTACGTAATTTAAAATTAGAGATATCCTTTTTAGATTTAGAAGCAACAGCTTGTTGGCCAGTGATTGTAGTCAACTCGTTGATTGCGTTTTCAATCTGCTTTTTATCTGTAGTTGCAGAACCAACACCCTGGTTGATAGCAATTTTCTCTAGTTTAGGAACCTGCATAACGCTCTTATATTGGAATTTCTCCTTAAGAGCAGTGCGAATTTCCTCTTTATATTTCGATTTTAATCTTGGTACGTAAGTCATTACTTAATTTCCTCCCCAGATTTTTTTGCTACACGAACTAATTTACCTTCAGCATTTAATTTTCTACCAACGCGTGTAGGTTTTCCTGATTTAGGGTCAACCACAGCAAGGTTAGAAATATGGATAGGCGCTTCTTTTTTAATAATGCCTCCATTTGGATTAGCCGCATTTGGCTTAGTGTGGCGAGATACAAGGTTAGCTCCTTCTACAACAGCCCTGTTAGCACTAACAAGAACTTCTAAAACTTTACCTTCTTTACCTTTAGAATCACCAGCAATAACTTTAACTAGGTCACCTTTGCGGATCTTTAGTTTTGCTTGTGTACTTTTAATATTTCCCATGTTACAATACCTCCGGTGCTAATGATACAATTTTCATGAATTGTTTTTCACGCAACTCACGAGCTACCGGGCCAAAGATACGTGTTCCACGTGGTTCGTCCTGGTTGTTTAACAATACAGCTGCGTTATCGTCGAAGCGGATGTAAGATCCATCTTTACGTCTCACTTCTTTTTTAGTCCTAACAACTACTGCTTTAGAAACAGTACCTTTTTTAACGTTACCAGAAGGAAGAGCACTTTTTACAGTGACAACGATTTTGTCACCTAAAGAAGCATATCTTTTTGCTGTACCGCCAAGGACACGGATAACTAAAACTTCTTTAGCTCCGCTGTTGTCAGCAACATTCAGTCTTGATTCCTGTTGTACCATGTTACTTAGCCCTTTCTAAAATTTCAACTAATCTCCAGTTCTTAGTTTTACTCAGCGGACGAGTTTCCATGATTAACACTGTGTCGCCTATTCCGCAAGTGTTAGTCTCGTCATGAGCCATAAATTTGGTAGTTTTCTTTACGAATTTTCCATAGATAGGATGTTTTACTTTCCTTTCCACGGCAACTACGATAGACTTATCCATCTTGTTGCTTACTACCAGCCCGATACGGGTTTTTCTTAATTGTCTTTCCATTTCTACAATTATTCAGTTTCAGAAGCGGACTGTAACTCAGCAGCACTTGCCGCTTTGCGCTTAGTCAATTCTGTGTTTAAACGAGCGATATCTTTTCTGACCTTGTTGATACGAGAAGGGTTTTCTATTGCAGAAACTGCATGCGCAAACTTCAATTTTGTTAAACTTGCTTTCTCCTCGTTAATTCTTGCAACGATCTCTTCTGTTGATAGCTCTAAAATTTCTGAGTTTTTCATCTCTTTAATTATTCAAAAGGGGGATGAAAAAGCTTTCGCCCTTTCATCTTAATTATTGTTCTATGTTGCAAGTTGTATGTTGTAAGCAAAACCTATAACCTACAACTCACAACTCAAAACCCTTACTATGCTTCTACGTAATCTCTACGTATAACGAATTTAGTTTGAACTGGCAATTTTTGAGCGGCTAAGCGTAATGCTTCTTTAGCAACTTCTAAAGGCACACCCTCAGCTTCAAAAATCATTCTTCCCGGGCGTACAACAGCAACCCAATATTCTGGAGCACCTTTACCTTTACCCATACGTACTTCGGCTGGTTTTTTGGTAACAGGTTTGTCCGGGAATATACGAATCCACACTTGGCCTTCACGTTTCATGAAACGCGTAACGGCAATACGTGCAGCTTCTATCTGGCGGCTGGTAATCCAGGCTGGCTCCAGTGATTTTATACCGAAAGATCCGAATGAAAGTTCAGCACCACGAGTGGCTAAACCTTTCATCTTTCCTTTCTGCATCTTTCTGAACTTCGTTCTTTTTGGCTGTAACATTTTAGTATCTTTTTATATCGTAAAACGATGTCTAAAAATTCAATTATTTCTTTCCTCTGAAGCCACCACCAGCGTTACCGCCACGGTTCTGGCCACCTTGACCGCCACGGTTCTGGCCACCACGGTTTCCTCCGCGGTTTCCACCACGATTGTCACCGCCTCTTCTGTCGCCACCGCGCCTATCACTTCCGCCTCTTTCATTACCGCCGAATCCAGCACCACCTTCATTTCTGCCTCTGGTGTTTGAAGTTTGGCCAATGTTTGGAGAGAGGTCGCGTTTACCGTAAACTTCACCTTTACAGATCCACACTTTAACACCTATTTTACCATAAGTGGTTAAAGCTTCGCCTAAAGCGTAATCGATATCTGCACGGAAAGTATGCAAAGGAATTCTTCCTTCTTTGTATTGCTCTGTACGAGCCATCTCAGCACCACCTAAACGGCCAGAGCACATAACTTTGATTCCTTCTGCACCCATGCGGATTGTTGAAGCAATTGTAGTTTTCATTGCACGACGGAAAGAGATACGTGCCTCTAGTTGCTTAGCAATACTTTCAGCTACTAATTGAGCATCAAGTTCAGGACGTTTGATCTCGAAGATGTTAATTTGAACATCTTTTTTAGTAAGCTTCTTTAACTCTTCTTTGATCTTATCAACTTCTTGTCCACCTTTACCGATAACGATACCTGGACGAGCAGTATGGATTGTTACAGTGATACGTTTTAATGTACGCTCGATAACCAATTTAGCGATACCGCCCTTAGAAATACGAACAGATAAATATTTACGGATCTTCTCGTCTTCAACTAATTTATCGGAGTAGTTGTTGCCACCGAACCAGTTAGAATCCCAACCTTTGATGATTCCTAAACGGTTTCCTATTGGATGTGCTTTTTGTCCCATTTCCTTAAATTAGTTTTGTGCGATTTTACTGTCAACTACCAATGTTACGTGGTTAGAACGTTTGCGAATTCTGTATCCACGTCCCTGAGGAGCAGGCCTTAACCTTTTTAACTGACGGCCACCATCTACAGAAATTGTTTTCACAAACAATTCGCTTTCTTCAGGGCGCTGGCCTTCGTTTTTCGCTTCCCAGTTTTTAATTGCTGACAATAACAGTTTCTCAACTCTTTGTGCAGCGTCTTTATTTGTATACTTTAAAATGTATAGCGCTTTTTCTACACGCTCACCACGGATCAGGTCAACAACCAGTCTCATTTTTCGAGGTGAGGTAGGGCAATTATTTAATTTTGCTACTGCTTCCATGGCTTATTTTTTCTTTTCAGCGTGACCTCTAAATGTTCTGGTTGGAGCAAATTCTCCTAATTTGTGGCCAACCATATTCTCAGTTACGTAAACTGGAATAAATTTATTTCCGTTATGAACGGCAAATGTATGTCCCACGAAATCAGGAGAAATCATTGAACGGCGAGACCATGTTTTGATTACTGATTTCTTATTGCTTTCATTAAGCACATCAACCTTCTTCAATAAGTTATGGTCGATATAAGGGCCTTTTTTAATTGAACGTGACATTATTTTTTCCTCCCTTCAATGATGTAACGACTTGAGGCTTTCTTCTTGTTACGAGTTTTGTAACCTTTAGCCAATAAACCTGTTCTTGAACGAGGGTGACCTCCTGAAGATCTACCTTCACCACCACCCATAGGGTGATCTACCGGGTTCATGGCAACACCACGAACTCTTGGACGGCGGCCTAACCAACGTTTTCTACCTGCTTTACCTAATACTTCATTTGCTTTCTCTGCATTTGATACGGAACCAATTGTAGCAAGGCAAGTAGCCAGGATCATACGGGTTTCGCCTGAAGGCAATTTAATAATAGCGTATTTTCCGTCACGAGCTGAAAGCTGTGCGTAAGTACCTGCAGAACGTGCGATAGATGCACCTTGTCCAGGATTTAATTCAATGTTATGAATGATAGAACCCAGAGGAATGCTCTTTAAAGGAAGAGTGTTTCCTACTTCAGGAGCTACAGCATCACCTGACACTACAGTTTGTCCAACTTGTAATCCTTCAGGAGCAATAATGTAACGTTTCTCACCATCAGCATAGTGTAGCAATGCTATACGAGCTGTACGGTTTGGATCGTACTCAATTGTGGCAACTGTTGCGGGGATATCTTTTTTATCGCGTTTAAAATCAATCAATCGGTATGACTTTTTATGTCCCCCACCGAGATAACGCATAGTCATTTTACCAGTGTTATTTCTACCACCTGATTTCTTGATAGAAACTACTAACGACTTCTCAGGTACGTTTGTAGTAACATCTGAATAATCGCCACCTACACGGAAACGAGTACCCGGGGTAACTGGTTTAAATCTTCTAACTGCCATGTTCTAATTAAATAGTGCTGTAAAAGTCAATAGTTTCACCATCCTTAAGCGTAATAATAGCCTTTTTGTATTTAGCTGCACGGCCAGATACAAGACCAGCTTTAGTATTACGGCTCTTTGTTTTACCAAATACCACGATGGTGTTTACTGCCTGAATATTTACACCATACATTTGCTCAATTGCAGATTTAATCTGTAATTTATTGGCTTTTGGATCTACTTTAAATGCATATCTGTTTAACTTTTCAGTTAACAATGATGCTTTTTCCGTTAAAATAGGTTTCTTTAAAATTTCCATATTACTTGGCAAATGCCTCCTCCAATGTTTTAACAGAACCTGCAGTTAACAAAAGCTTACCAGCGTTTAATACATCATAAGTATTTAACTGATCTGCGGTAATAACTTTTGCTTTCTTAATGTTTCTGCTTGATAAATAAACATTATTATTAGCAGCCGGTAACACCAATAAAGTTTTTTCGTTAGCAACGTTTAAGTCTGCAACCAGCTTAGCGTAGTTTTTAGTTTTGATTGCATCAAATGTGAAATCTTCTAAAACTACAATGTTGTTATCTTTTGCTTTGTAAGATAAAGCTGACTTACGAGCCAATTGCTTTAACTTTTTATTTAACTTGAAGCTATAGTCACGTGGCTGAGGACCGAAAACACGACCACCACCATTGAATAAAGGTGATTTAATGTTACCAGCACGAGCGCCACCAGTTCCTTTTTGCTTATATAATTTACGAGTTGATCCGGCAATTTCGTTACGCTGCTTAGACTTGTGCGTACCCTGGCGTTGATTTGCAAGGTATTGTTTAACGTCTAAGTAAATTGCATGATCATTTGGCTCTAAACCGAAAATCGCTTCAGGAAGTTGCACCTTGGCACCTGTTTCTTTACCTGAAATACTTACTACATTAACTTCCATCTTATTTATCAACGATTACGTAAGAACCCTTAGCTCCCGGAATTGAACCGCTAACTACTAATAAATTTTGCTCAGGATACACCTTCAAAATCTGAAGATTCTGAACTTTCACACGAGCGCCACCTGTACGGCCCGCCATACGCATTCCTTTGAATACTTTTGAAGGCCATGAAGATGCACCTAGTGAACCCGGAGCACGCATCCTGTTGTGCTGACCGTGGGTTTGGCCACCCACACCGCCAAATCCGTGACGCTTAACAACACCCTGGAAACCTTTACCTTTAGAAGTACCAACAACATCAACGAAGTCGCCTTCTGCAAATAGATCTACAGTAATTGTGTCGCCAAGAGCTTTCACATCTTCGAACGTTTTGAACTCTACCAGCTTGCGCTTTGGAGTTGTGTTCGCTTTAGCGAAATGGCCTTTCAATGGTTCAGTAGTGTTTTTTTCTTTCTTTTCGTCGAAAGCTAACTGAACGGCTTCATACCCGTCCTTCTCGGCGGTACGAACCTGCGTAACAACGCAAGGGCCAGCCTCGATTACCGTGCAAGGGATGTTGCGCCCCTCGGCATCGAAAATGCTGGTCATTCCTACTTTTTTTCCAATAATTCCTGACATTTTCTTTTATTTCTTGTTTCGCCCATCGAAGCAGTAGGGCTTCGCTCAAGGCATAGTAATCCCTCGAAAGGGAGGGCAAAGATAGAAACAATACTTTAATTGTCAAATAGTGAGGGAGTTATTTTTTTGAGAAATATATTTTTTTCAAAAAAAGAAGGCATCTGTGAATTAAGAGATTATAAACAAGCCACAAAAAAAGCCCGGGAGCTCCTTAAGCTAGGGACCTAAAACGGGCAAATATTGATGGGCAATTATTTTATCGGGCATTGAACCTTTACCGAAGTGATTTTACTGGTGGCTTATTATGGCAACGCTTATTATCGGTTATCAGGTCCAATGCCAAAGAGAAAGGCGTTAACCTAAAACACTTCAGCAATTTTGAGATACACAGGGAATATCCTTTAACACGCGTCCAACCGAATGGCTTTTTGAAGGAATTAAGGGAGAACAATATGCCATCAGAAGCCTGCAATTAATTTTAAAGGATAGTTTGTTAGGTGCAGAGATAAAAGAAGGTGAGTATGCATACACTAAGGCATAGTTTGCAACACATCTACTGGAAATGGCACCGACCTGCGCTATATACAATCTTTACCGGGGCATGAAAGCAGCAAAACAACAGAAATCTATACCCATGTTACCATTAAGGGTTTTGATCAGATTAAAAGCCCCTTAGATACTTTGAACTTTTGATTTTATTTTCATACTTATGTATATTGAACCTTACTATGCTATTTACCCACCTCAGCTTGATCTTTTCAGGGAAGTTAACAGGATCAGCTCGATATACATAGGTTCGTTAACTCAACGTTAGTCAGAATTAAAACACATAGAATAATGATTAAAAAAGGAGGAATTACTTTATTTCTGGCATTTATGACGATCATATCAGTTGCTCAAGATTCATTGAAGCTAATTAGACAGGATTCATTGAAAGGTTCAATTACTAAGGAGCGGTCATGGTGGGATATTCAGTACTATGACATCTACATTGACTTAGATTTTGCGAATAAGAAAATCATAGGAAGAAACACTATTGACTTCAAAGTGGTTCAGGAATCGCATTCGCCGTTCATGCAGATTGATCTCCAGGAACCCCTGTCGATTGACAGCATTAAGTCAGGCAAATCCAAATTGAAATTTTCGCGATTTGGAAACGCATACATTATTGAAGCACCTGGCACTGAGCAGAATGGGAAGATTGATATCCACTATTCAGGGACTCCGAAAT
>CBIHNR010000186.1:0-10540 GCA_966211215.1 uncultured Pedobacter sp. | reverse complement strand
TATGGATTTTAGTTTTATCGGAGGCTCAATGGGTTCTGTAGTGGGTGAGAAAATAGCGCGTTCTATTGATTACTGCCTGGAGCATAAAATACCTTTTCTTCTGATATCAAAATCTGGAGGTGCACGAATGATGGAGGCTGCATTTTCTTTAATGCAAATGGCAAAAACATCGGCTAAGCTGGCATTACTGGCAAAAGCAGGAATTCCATACATATCTTTAATGACCGACCCAACAACCGGTGGAGTAACTGCCTCTTATGCTATGTTGGGTGACATTAACATTGCTGAGCCGGGCGCCTTAATTGGCTTTGCTGGGCCAAGGGTTATTAAAGAAACTATTAAAAAAGATTTACCAAAAGGATTCCAGACTTCAGAATTTGTTTTAGAACACGGTTTCCTTGATTTCATTGTAGATCGAAGACAAATGAAAGACAAACTATCAGCCTTCATAAAAATGGTTTACAGCAATTAAAAATATAAAAAGAAAGCCTCATCAAACTGTGAGGCTTTCTTTTTTATTTAGGTTCGGTTAATTCTTCGTACGCTGCCAGGATGCTTCTTTCAATGCCCTCCCCCTGCCAGTCGGTTGCACCAGGGATAACACTTACCTCGGACTTCAGCTGTTCTTTTGATTTTCCTGCTTTTATTGCAAAATCAACGAATTTCAACAATCGTTCGAGGTAATTTTGAAAAGCTTTCAAATCCTCAATGGAACCTGTAACCTTCTCTGGGTCGAGCGAATGGCCAAAAACGAATATCGTATCCTTCTCAAATTTTCGGATAGCTTTATCCAATACTTTTATCCAATTGTGGATGTTTGCACCGCTCTGCCTGTCGACGTAAGGAAAACGGCGATTAAACACCAAATCGCCCATATGGACAATATTAGCCTTGGTAAAATGTATTAAAGAATCGCCGTTGGTGTGTGCTGGGCCGAAATAATGAAGCTTGATTGTTTCATCTCCAACTTGTAGTTCCAAATCCTCTTCAAATACTTGAGTGGGGAACAATTGCTGATCCTCATTCTTTTTTTCTACCGAAACCCGCTGTAGGTTAGCTAGTGCATTTTGATGAGCTACTACCTGGCCTACGATACCTTTGAAAGCAATATTACCTGATGTGTGGTCTGCATGGTGGTGCGTATTTATTAGGTATTTAAAAGGCATAGCCGATTTCTTTTTCAGCTCAGCTATTAAATGGGTAGCAGGTATCAGAAACTCAGAGTCTACCACGGCAGTTCCCTCTTTGTTAGCTAACCATGCTATGGTTCCCCCCTGTTCGGCAAAGATGCCTACATTGCCCCTAAGCAGCTTAATACGATATCCCAGGTCAAAATAATCAGCCCAGGCGCGGTTTTGCATTAGGGCAAGCAATCCTAAAGATAAAGCCGAGCCTTTTATGAATCCTCTTCTTTCCATTATTCTACTAAAAATCTATATACAATAAACCCCGGTGTCCCGGGGCTTCATTTATCTTCCGATATCATTTCTATTGCCCAAATTAGGCATCTTAGCGGTTGTACTAATCTTTTTCGGACCGGCTGCCTTCTTCCTGCTATTGCTCTTATCAGGTGGGTTCGTCAACTCTTTCGACGGCTTATCAGATGGCGTCTGGCCAGTGTAATTGTGTTTCTCACGTTCTTTTGACATGGCGCTTATATTGTTCCCGGTTCGTGGCCAAACATTCGGCCAGTTTGCCTTTCGGGATGGTGGATTTGAAAATTGGGGTCAAGGCCTTCGGTTGTTGAGCCGGTATGTTTATGAGTGGGGGTATCATCCTCGCCTTCGAGGTCGTCGTCTAAAGTGTCATCCTCGTCATCGCCCCAATCATCGTCATCATCTGGGTCTGGAATTACAGGGACAGCATCAGCGTCTTCAATTTCGTCATCGTCATCGAAGAAATCTTCGTCTTCATCATCATAATCTTCGTCATCCCCGCCTATCGCGCTAACTTTAAAATGACCTTCGAGTTCTTCCTCATCGTCGTAAACTAGCTCATCTTCATCGAGCTGCAGACCATCATCATCATCGAAATCATCGTCATCATCTCCAGGGCCGGGCATATACATATCGTCTATATCATCATTTTCATCGTCAAAATCATCTCCTAACGGAGTAATTCTGCTATTTTCTCCCAAGTCGTCGTTACTATAATCCACATCTTCGTCGTCTTCGGGATCTATTGTAGGTGTAGCTGATTCTAAATATTCATCCTGAATAGTTAAAAATTCATCACGAAACAGTGTCATAGGTATTAACTTTAAGTTTTACTTACCCAATAAACATATGGCCTTGCCCTGTTTGTTTTGATTAAATGAGTTTTTATGCGGGGGATTTGAGATGGGACTAAATGCTCAGCTCAAAGCGCTCAGCTGATCGCTAATGACTAATAGCTGATGCTGATGTTAATTACAGCTGCGCATTGTCGGCTACAGCTTCTTTAAGCTTTGCCACAACGTAATCGATTTCCTCTTTGGTATTGAGTTTACTGAATGAAAAGCGTACTGCCGGCCGGCTGGGGTTTGCGCCAATGCCTTCTAATACGTGAGATCCAATATTTGTTCCAGAACTGCAGGCACTGCCACCAGAACATGAGATTCCAGCGATATCCAGGCTAAACAAGAGCATATCCGCCATTTCCATTTCGGGAAAAGAGACATTTAAAACAGTGTAGAGGCTTTTAGATGGATCGATTTCTCCGTTAAATTCTATACCTGGAACATGCTGCTGCAACTGGCTTATCATATACGATTTTAACTCCTGAATGTATACTGCATGCTCTTCCATTTCACGGTAGGCAATTTCCAGCGCTTTAGCCAGGCCAGCTATCCCATATAGATTTTCGGTCCCTCCACGCATATTGCGTTCCTGGGCGCCACCATAAATAAAAGGGTTAATCCGGATAAATGGGTTTACATAAATAAAACCAGCGCCCTTAGGGCCATGAAATTTATGAGCGGCACAGGTAATAAAATGCACTTTTAGGCTTTGAAGGTCATGGGGATAATGCCCCATCGTCTGCACGGTATCGCAATGGAATATTGCATCATACCGGGCACATATATCCCCTACTGCAAGGATGTCAGTAAGCGTACCTATTTCATTATTTGCCTGCATAAGAGAAACAAAGCTTCGGGAATTACTGGCAAGCAAATATTCTAGGTGCTCCAAATTAACGTTACCCTTTGAATCAACACCAACATAACTCAAGGCAATGCTACCTGCCTTTTCCATTGCCTGCAATGTATGTAATACCGCGTGATGCTCGATTCGGGATGTTATAGCATGAGTTATGCCATGATCATTAATAGCAGACCGGATGGCCATGTTATCAGCCTCGGTACCGCCTGAAGTAAAAAAAATCTCAGCTGGTGATGCATTAAGCAAGGCAGCTACTTTCTTCCGTGCTTTTTCTAAAATAGTTCTAGCCTCACGGCCATGCGCATGTATAGATGAAGGATTTCCAAAATGATTTTCCATAACAGCATACATTTCCTGTAGTACCTCCTTATCAATCGGAGTTGTTGCTGCATTATCTAAATATATTTTGGGCATGGTAATTAATGATTGAATGAATAAGTGAGAGAATTAAGGAATTACTGAAAACATTAATAAATGAATGAATTATTGATACTTCATTTGGTTTGACACAGACTTGCGGGCTTTCGAAACTACGGCTAAGATTTCTTTTGTTTCGGTAATCAACAGCCTCAATTGTAGTTCTTGAACTATCTGCGCTTCTATCATAACCTCCATCCAGAAAACAGACTCATGCTTCTTCCACCACTATACTAAGTTTTGAGAAAAACTCAGCTTGAGACCTCGCCCTACATGCAGCCCTATAATTTGCGCCGACTGAAGACGAAGATCTTAATAATTGTTTACCTAGAATTCGGGCTTCATCCGTTTTGGGTAAATTTTTAAAAAATAGAACGTTGTCTACAACAAACTTTTTGGTACGTTTCTTAAAAGCCTCAATAAATTGAATTTTCTTAGATTCATTCATATTCTAATCTAAGAAAATTCAATCATTCACTCACTCGAAATTCCGTCATTCCTATTAGGCCTCACTCATTTGTAATATTTCCTTTATATCTGCAATAATTTTGTTAGCCAGGCTGTTAGCCACGGTTTCCGAATTGCCTTCAGAGTATATACGGATAATGGGTTCGGTATTAGACTTACGAAGGTGAACCCATTGCTTATCAAACTCGATTTTAAGGCCGTCAATAGTTGAATATGGCTGGTTTTTATATTTCTCTTCCACTTTTTTCAACAGGCCATCTATATCCATTTCAGGAGTTAATGTTATCTTATTCTTAGAAATAAAATAGCTTGGGTAAGAGTTTCGAAGGGCCGAAATAGGTTTACCGAATTGAGCCAAATGCGTTAAAAACAGCGCAATTCCAACTAAAGCATCGCGTCCGTAGTGAGATTCCGGGTAAATAATTCCGCCATTGCCTTCTCCGCCGATTACAGCATTGGTTTCCTTCATTTTATTTACCACGTTAACTTCACCTACTGCCGCAGCATTATAGCTATTTCCGGAAAGCTCAGTCACGTCGCGAAGTGCCCGTGTTGAAGATAAGTTAGATACTGTATTACCCGGATTGTGTTTTAAGACGTAATCGGCCACAGCCACCAAGGTATATTCCTCGCCGAACATAGAGCCGTCTTCGTTCACAAAACACAAGCGGTCAACGTCTGGGTCTACTGCAATACCTAAATCTGCTCTTTTTGATACCACCTCCTGCGACAAAGCCACAAGATTTTCTGGAAGAGGTTCCGGATTATGAGGAAAATGTCCATCCGGATGGCAGTAAAGCTCATAAATGGTTTCAACCCCAAGTGCTTTAAGCAAAGCCGGAACATAGATGCCACCGCTTGAGTTAACGCAATCTATTGCAATCTTGAACTTCGCTTTGCGGATAGCTTCGATATTTACCAGAGGCAAAGCCAAAATTTTATTTATGTGCTTTTGCAGGTAAGAATCGTCATAAGTTACGTTACCGAGCTGATTTACATCGGCAAATTCGATATCTTCGTTTTCAGCAAGCTCAAGAACCTCTTTTCCGTCCGTATCACTAATAAATTCACCTTTCTCGTTCAAAAGCTTTAAGGCATTCCATTGCTTTGGGTTATGGCTGGCAGTTAAAATAATTCCACCTGCAGCATGTTCGTCGGCTACTGCTACCTCTACAGTTGGCGTGGTTGATAAGCCAAGATCCACTACGTCAATACCAATGCTTTGCAATGTTCCAACTACAAGGTTTCGCACCATTTCGCCCGAGATACGAGCATCGCGGCCTATCACAAGTTTATTTTTTCCACTTTTAGAAGTAGCCCACTTCCCAAAAGCAGTTGTAAATTTTAAGATATCAACCGGTGTAAGCCCGTCTCCAGGTTTGCCACCAATGGTTCCTCTTATTCCGGAAATAGATTTTATTAAGGTCACGTTAATGAAGTTTTTTCGCCCAAAAATAATAATAAAAGCAGAACGCCCAACCTGCAGCCGTGTAGAAAAGCCTTATTTATCTATATTTGTAAACCATTGCCTGCCGATGTGTAAACACAACACGGCTTTCAATTTTCCGGATAAAAACAGTGTTCTTATCCAAACAAAATGGGATTTTAAAGCAAATAGATAGTTGTTATGCCGATTAAATGGTACCAGAACTGGTTTAATTCTCCTTACTACCACATTTTATACCATCAAAGAAATGATGAAGAAGCGGAATACTTTATTGATAATTTATGCGCTTTGTTGAAGCCTGCAAAAGGTAGCAAAATGCTTGATATTGCCTGTGGACGTGGCCGGCACTCAGTGTATCTAAATAAAAAAGGGTACGATGTTACGGGTATAGACCTCTCCTATTCCAATGTTAAATTTGCTAAACAGTTTGAAAATGAAAACCTTCATTTTTTTGAACATGATATGAGGCACCTGCTCAATATCAATTATTTTGACATTGCACTTAACTTGTTTACAAGCTTTGGGTATTTTGAAACCGAACGCGACCATGTAAACTCTTTAAAATCCTTCAGGAAATCGTTAACTCCCAATGGATTGCTTGTACTAGATTACTTTAATACAGAAAAAATTAAAAAGAATTTAACCCGCCAGGAAGTAAAGGACATTGATGGCATTGAATTTAATATCTCGAAAAAAATATTGAACGAAAAAATTGTTAAAAGCATTGCTTTTGAGAATAAAGGAAAGGATTTTCATTTCAAAGAGGAAGTTAAAGCATTTGGAATGGCTGACTTTAAAAGGTTATTTGAGCTAAGCGGCTTTGCAATTTCGGGTATTTACGGTGATTACAGTTTAAGCCCATTTGATGAAAATAAATCAGACAGAGTAATTTTTATTTGCAAAAAAGCGGATGCTTGAACAGTTAGTACAATTTGACCATCAGCTTTTTAAAGCGATAAATACCGGACTTTCTAACTCATTTTTTGATTGGCTGATGCCTTTCCTTCGCAACCGTTACTTATGGGTGCCTTTGTATTTATTTCTGATAATATTTTTGATCAGGAACTACAAAAAAAGCGGAGCAATCTGCATTGTATTTTTACTAATAACCTTTGGCATTTCTGATTACTTCAGCGCCTCTATAATAAAGCCGGCGGTTGAGCGCTTAAGGCCTTGTAATGAGCCCGGTTTTAATGCCGAAGTAATTATGCGGGTTAGCTGCGGCTCGGGTTTTAGCTTTCCTTCTTCGCATGCCGCCAATCACTTTGCTATAGCAATGTTTCTATCAATTATTTTTGGTAAACGCTGGAAATGGGTGTGGCCGGTAAGTTTCCTATGGGCATTTAGTATCATCTTTGCCCAAATGTATGTAGGCGTTCATTTTCCTGTTGATGTAACCTTTGGAGCTTTGCTTGGATGCCTGATAGGCTATATCACAAGCACAATATTTTTAACGCTTCAACCTGATAAAAAATGGAATTCTGGCCTTTAATTATATTATTTTCTAGCTGCTTCTTTGGCGGAATGGCTGTTTTTTTTCTAAAAAGAGACAGTACACAGCGCCTTAAGCTAATTTTATCTTTTAGTGGTGCGTACTTGTTCGCCATTACTATTCTACACCTTATTCCTGAAGTTTACGAAGGATCCAGCCATTCTATCGGGCTGTTTGTTCTGGGAGGATTTTTATTTCAGATCCTTTTAGAACAATTTTCTGAAGGTATTGAACACGGGCATATTCATAAGCATAACCATGAGCATCATGCATTCCCTTATGGTATTATGATCAGTCTTTGTTTACATGCCTTCCTGGAAGGGATGCCGCTTGCCAAAGGTTTGCAGAATGAACTTCTGTTTGGTATAGCATTGCACCATATCCCAGCGGCCTTTGCTTTAGGCAGTGTTTTAATGCAAAACCATGTTAAAAAGAATAATATTATTGCGCTACTGATCCTGTTCTCATTAATGTCGCCGGCAGGCTATTTATTAAGTAATGGGCTTAGCAATGGCTCAATTGGAGATATCGATAAATATTTCGACAGGATTATGGCTGTAGTGATTGGAATATTCCTGCACATTTCTACCACTATTTTATTTGAATCAAGTGTTGACCACCACTTCAACTTTAAAAAGCTGATGGCGGTTCTGGCTGGAATTGCAATTGCCTTATTAAATTTCTTGTTTCATTAGCCCCTTAACTTATCTAATAAGATATTTAAGGCGACTACTTCATCTTGCCCGATGTTTGCTCTCAGAATATCATCCGGAGTGATCACCGGGTCAAGCTTTTTTAATACCTCCAGGCCTTTATCAGTGATAATGATATCTACTGCGCGACGGTCTTTTTTATTAATATTCCTGGAAACAAGCCCCTTTTGAATCAACCTGTCAACAATTCTCGACGCATCCGACATTTTATCAAGCATGCGTTCCTTAAGCAGGTTGATGGTCGCCGGATTAGGATATTGTCCCCTTAAAATGCGCAAAATATTGTATTGCTGCATCGTAACATGGTGCTTACCCAAACGCTTTTTCACTATAGAAGTAATCCAATTGTAAGTATAAACAATATTGACGACTACCTTTTGGTAATCACTGTCAAACTTAGATTGAATTTCTTTATCAAGCTCCATGTTTCTATTTACTACTTTTAGTATCGTGTGGTCCAGTTTTATTTTTTTTGAAGTTCCAGGGGCAATGTGTACATCCATTTTTACAGCAGTAGCCTCGCTTTAAATGATAAGCCGCAGTAAATACCATAAAGCCTTCTTTATTATAGTAAAAGTCCTCTCCTTCCTTCATCAAATCAATATCTTAACAGGCATCTTCCCGGCAAAATGATTCTTTAAAAACGATCCGTCGCCATGTAATGTCCAAACTTCTTTTGGCTTAACTATTTCAATGCTTCGCATTATATCGTTCCAATCTGCATGGTCAGATATATATAGAGACATATCGTTATTATTTTGCAGCCTCTTCCATCCCGACGCGAACACCCTCATCACACCTTTTGCCCGGAAATAGCTCTCAAAAGTAAGTGGAGGAACTATATAAACAAATCCTTTTCCGGGCATTTTCATGAGTTTTCTATTATACAAATCGTAACTACCTGGATAAAAGGAAAATTCCTCATACAATTTTGTTACGGCTATCATAGAATGATGTAAGAATATGGTTCGCGAAGGACAATACTTGCTTATTAAGCTAATTAATCTCTGCGTTTTTCCTAAAACGTAAGCACCGAGCAAAACATTGTGATCGGAATTATTTAATTGAGAAATTTCCTTAACCGGATCAGGATGAATTATATCTGGATTTGCAAAAGTAGTTTCAGTGATAAACACATCCGCTTCAACTAACTCAGCGGGCTCACAGGTATCATCTTCCTGAAGCTTAAAATCTCCTGTATACAAGTAGCGAACGCCCAAATATTCCATCAGCACCATTGCCGAGCCCAATATATGGCCTGCAGGATAAAACGAAATCAATACATTATTAATCGAAAAGGTTTGTTTGAATGCATAAGGAAAGAAAGCTTTCCCAGCATTTTTCTTTAACCTTAACCGCATTATTGAGCCAGTTGCAGGTGTGCAGAAAACATTAGTATGTCCGGGAATTGCATGATCGCCATGTGCGTGAGAAACCACAGCATTATCAACTGGATGCTGGGGATCCAGGTAAAAATTGCCTGTTTCGCAAAACAAGCCCTTTTCGTTGTAGACTACAAAATCGGGTATTATCATTATAAATTTCTTTCGGAAAGAAAGCGCTCGTGGAGTTGTAAAATTTGAGGTATAACGAACTGGTTTTCGTCGTTATCAATAAAAAAGTTTGCCAGTTTTTCTTTTTCTCTTTCGGGCCACTGTTTTGCAATGCGCCTTAGGACTTCTTCCTTATTTATATGATCCCGCCGCATTACTCTTTCGATGCGTAAATCCAAGGGAGATCTTAACAGTACAGAATAATTGCAATCTTTATATGAGCCACTCTCAAAAAGCAACGCAGCTTCTTTCAAAACGTATGGGGAGGTTTGCTGGTCTACCCATTTATCAAAAGCCCTGAAAACAGCCGGATGAACTAATGAATTTAAACGCGCCAGCTCCTTTTCGTCGCTGAATACCTTTGAAGCCAGGTATTTTCGGTTTAAAACATTATCGGGTAAATAAGATTCGTGTCCAAAAGCCAGCTTTATGGCTTCCACTAAAATTTCATCCTCCTGCATTGCTTGCTTAGCTACTGTATCAGCATAAAATACGGGAATGCCTAACAGCTCAAAAAATTGGCAAATAGTAGTTTTTCCACTACCAATACCTCCGGTGATACCAACTTTCAGCATTATTGTTGTTCTACTACAAAGTCTACCACCTGCGGCTCAACTTTAATTATTTTTGTATAGGCCGGCAGCTTTGAAAAGCTGACTGGCAGTTGTGTGTATTTATATTTAAGCCAGCCATCAAAATTAATATTGGCATTAAATGAGTCCTTCTCTATAGCGGCATAGTTTTTTAAGGCAGTAAGTATAGTTACTTTAACTTTTTCGGGCATAAATAGCACTTCATTGCTTTTATTATTGATAAGCTTTATGGGCACCTCTACTACTTTCTCTGTAAACTCATCAACAGGAAACTCTGCCTTTACGTGCTTAGTCATTATTTCCATGGTATTACCAGGATCTTTCAATGCAACTTTGGTACTAAAGGACGAACTCACATCGGTAAAAGTCAAGACTTCGCTTGGCCAAAATTTAATATTTTTCAAATCTTTTGCAGCACCAGAAATAATAATAGAATCTGGTAATATTCTTATTGGGCCAGAAATTCCATATAATTCTTTAAACGATAACTGATAAAGCAACTTGACGGGTACCTTTTTTAAAATCTGCGAAGAAAAATCGAAAAATAAAGTATCCGGATTGGCTTTAACAACTTCCTGCCCTGCTTCCAACTGCCTGTTTAAATCGGCAATTTGATTAGACAATGCTATATAATTCTTATTTTCAAGACTTTTCAAACTGATATTTTACACTGTAGGATGCAACCTCATCCGTGAAAATAAAAGTTGCCAGCCTGAT
>CBIHNR010000185.1:0-10543 GCA_966211215.1 uncultured Pedobacter sp. | reverse complement strand
CCGGCTTACTCATGCTTTTGCCGACTCCAGGGACGGGGCAACGCTTAATTCAAAAAGGCCCTCAACGGATACCCGGTTTTCTTATCCGGTATCTCAGCTTTCCATGCCTATAATCAGCCACGAAATTGGACAGTACCAAGTATTCCCCGATTATAACGAGATAAAGAAATATACGGGGGTATTGCAAGCCCGTAATCTGGAGGTTTTCCGCAATCGCCTGCAGCGGGCAGGGATGCTTGATCAAAACAACGCATTTCAGAAAGCCTCGGGAGCCTGGGCGGCTTTATGTTACAAAGCAGAAATGGAAGCAGCGCTTCGTACGGAAGGATTCGGAGGATTTCAGTTACTTGACTTACAGGATTTCCCGGGGCAGGGAACTGCGCTGGTGGGCATTCTGGATGCATTTATGGACAGTAAGAATGTGGTTAGCAGGGAAGATTGGACAAAGTCTTGCAATGACGTTGTGCTGCTTGTAGAGTTTCCCAAATTCACCTGGACAAACACAGAAACTTTTGCTGGAAAAGTGAATGTGGCCAACTATTCTAATCACGCTATTGATAAACCGCTGAAATGGGAAATCAAAAACGAGAAGGGGACTGTACTCAGCAAAGGAGAATTGCCAAATTCAACATTAGAAGCCGGCGGACTTAGATATGCAGGGAATATTGAATTTCCTCTTTCAGGCATTTCAAAGGCTGAAAAGTTAAGCTTAAATGTTTCCATCGACGAAGGTTCTTACGTAAATACTTATCCTCTTTGGGTTTATCCTAAAACTGAGAAGGTTTCGGGAATTGCTGATATCCTCGTTGCCAAAAAGTTAGACAAGGAGGTTGCAGGTAAATTGGAAAAGGGAGCTAAAGTATTATTGTTTCCTTCGGCTGAAGATGTAAAGGGCAAGAGCGTAAAAGGGCTTTTTCCTCCTGATTTTTGGAATTACGGAATGTTTAAGTCGATCAGCGAATCGAATAAAATGCCTGTATCGCCCGGAACTTTGGGTATCTTAACTAATCCTCAGCATCCTATTTTTAATTCTTTCCCAACAGACTTTCATACCAATTGGCAGTGGTTTTCTGTCGTAAAAGCTAGTAATCCCTTAATTCTGGACGGCACAGCGAAAGGTTACAGGCCTATTGTACAAGTGGTGGATAACCTGGAAAGAAACCACAAGCTAGGGCTCATTTTTGAATACAAAGTTGGCAAAGGCAAAGTGCTGGTGTGTATGTCGCAACTGGATAAAATCATGGATCAGCCTGAGGCCGTGCAACTTTACCAATCTATCGTAAATTATATGAAGACTAAGGATTTTAATCCTGCGGAGATGATTAGTAAGGAGGATTTAGTCCGTTTGTTGTATTGATTGCTGGTTAGCATTTTCCTCTGCTTTAGCTGAGGGGTAAAATTGAAAAGGTTTTAGTCGCAAAATGTGGCTAAAGCTTTTTTTTATGCCTGAGGGACCGGCAATGGAGACATTAGGTTGTTCACCTTAGCGTTTTTAACTCGCCAGGCCATGCTGAATTAATTTCAGCACCCCATCATACATTTGCTCAAGCTTATGAGTTCCCGAAACAAGTTCGGGATGGCTTATAATTTCAAACCTCCTATTCCCTTTCTCAAAAACAGGTATCCAAATGTTAATTGTTGATTTATTAATCCTCATTTCATGTACTGAAAGATTTTCCTCAAATTCCGCGTTATACAAACAAATCCAACGCTTAAACGCTTAAGGTATATCCCGCTTTTATGGAAAAAAACGATGATATATTACCTGCTTTCTTTTTTGTGCCAGACTTGACAGGCTTTACCAAGTTTGTTGCATCTGCTGATATCTCCTTTAGCAAAGACTTTATTGCAGGGCTTCTTCGCCGTTTAATAAATGCAAATATTTTGAAAATGAACGTAGGCGAAATAGAAGGCGATGCCATTTTCTTTTACCGCACCGGGCGCCTTCCGTCGGTAAATCAGGTTGCCAAACAATGCAAACTCCTGTTCAAAGTCTTTTATGATTATATCAACACAATGGAAAAAGAGCACCCGGAGAATCATGAAAAACATCTTGCTGACGGGCAGGTGGGCCTAAAAATTATTATTCATTATGGAGAGATCAGCGTAGCTAATATAAAAGGCCGCAACAAACTCATAGGCGAGGATGTAATTATCGCCCATAAGCTTTTAAAAAACAGCATTCAAGATAATGAGTATATCTTACTTACGCAGAGTTATTTAAATAAGATCCGGAAAAACAAAGTTGATTCATGGTTTCACTGGGAAGAACTAAAGCATCTGGCCGATGAATATGAACATATCGGCAAAGTAGAATACCAATATATTCCTATTAATCAAGAAATAGCTACCTGATGTAATTATGGATCGCATTTTCAAACAGCCAAGCTAACTATCATAAGAGAACATCATAACTCCTACAAAGCCCAGAGCGCACAGGATCAATCCTCCCATAAATATATTATACGACCAGCTTAATAAACGATATTTTTTTACCAGCACCGCACCCAGATAATATAAGTCAATAGTCATACTATCATACAAACCTTCTTTATCCTTCTTCAAATCCTTTATGCTTTCAACAAACTCTTGAAGCTGCAATTGAGAGAAATTCCCGAAAAACAGAATACTGCTGTCTTTTTTCCTTAACTCATATTTTTCTTTTGATGTAACGTTTGGGCGCGAGGACAAAATTGCAAACACAACCGCTGACAAGCTGGTTACTAACAACAATGCCATCGGTATTACAAACCTTAAGCTTCCAAATTCATTCTGTCCTGAAAAAGTATAACCCGAACCAAACAAGGTAATTACTAACGATATGATGATAGTATTGATACTGATCATGATGTTGGCTTTGTTGTCGGCTATAGAGCTAAGGTTGATATGATATTGATATACAGAACGGTAAAGGGTTTCAATTCCCCGGCCTTCTTTTTTGGGTTTATTTTCAGGAGCATTCTTTTCAAGTTTGGACTTCAACTTTTCATGTTCAATTCGAAGGGCTTCGATTTTTTCTCTCTGTTTTCTGATATTTTCTTCCCTCACACCTCCATATTTACTTATAGCCTCTTCGGTTACAAAGTTTGTTGAAATCAAAAAATTAAGTTGTTCCTCTGCCCATTCAAGGTCACTATAAGTTTTATTTAAAACCCTCTCCCACTCAATACGCAACAAGTCTGCCCGGTCACAAAATTTCTTCTTGCCAATGTTAACATAATCCGCATCATGCAGTATCTCCTGTAATGTGCCATTGGGTACGGTAAATGGTTTGGTAGACAAGATCAGGTCTTCTATTTTGCTTACATCTTCCTGGGGATATTCATCTTTCAAAAAGCCCTTCAATAACCTGGCGCTTACCTCTTCATGCCCTTGATATTTCTCGGTATATCCCGTATCATGAAATATCGAAGCGAGCATCAAAACTTCATAATCTCGGCTGGTAATATTGTAAGCTTCCGCTAACTCTTTGCAAGCTTTAGTGGTTTGTAAAGTATGTTTGTAATTATGATACACATAGTCCGGCTGCAACTTATCCCTAAACAAATTAAATACATACTCTTGAGCGCTTTTAACAATAGGGTTATTATTCTTCATACCGGGCTTATATCCTTAAAAAAACTATAATCTTTAAATTGAGTTATTAATAAACTTTAATGTTTCAACACTAAAATACCAATAACCCTATGAACAGAGTATGTGTACTTTTGTTAGTACTTTTTTTATATTCCTGCGGTAATAAGGGCAAAAATCCGCAAACTTCAAAAGAAGAAAAAACCCTTGAGCCGACAGGGGGCAAATTATATTCTATACCGCCAGAACTTAACGAAATCTCTGGAATTTCCTTCCTGAATGACAGCCTCCTCGCTGCCATTCAGGACGAAGAAGGGATTCTTTATTTCTATGATTTAGGCCAGGAAAAAGTGGTGCGACAGTACGAGTTTTGGAAAGGGAAAGATTATGAAGACCTGGCCATAGTTGGTACTGATTTGTACATCGTTAGCAGCTCCGGAACTATCTACGAGTTAAAAAACTTCAACGCTGAAAAAGCTCCCAAACCCACCGTTTATAAAACTGGCCTATCAGAAGAAAACAATATTGAGGGCCTGGCCTATGATAAAAAAAACAATCGCCTTTTACTTGGAATAAAAGATCAAAGCTTAGATAAAAACGAGGATCAAAAAGACATCTATTCTTTTGACTTAACTACCAAAACCTTCAACCCAAAGGCGGCTTATTCAATCCGGCTTACAGAAGTCGAAAATTATTTCAAAGGCGATGAAATTGAAGAGGCTTCCAAAAAGTTGCTGAAGGCTTTGGGTAATCAAAATCTAAACGAGGTTTTCAGAACATCTGCCCTCAATTTCAATCCGCTTGATGGCAATTTATATGTCCTTTCGTCTATGAACAACATTGTTGCTGTACTTAACGATCAGGGTAAAATAATAAAGATACTGGAACTCGACGGCAAGGAATTTATTCAGCCCGAGGGGCTGGCATTTAATAGCAAGGGAAAATTATTTATATCAAATGAGGGAAGGAATAAGAAGGCAAATATCATAGAAATTGAATATGAAGATTAATCCCATCTACCTATTAGGATACATTTTTTTTTCTTTAACTATTCTCCATGCTTGCATTAGCGTCAAACCATATTACGCCAAAAGCCAACTAAAATGGAATCAGGCCACAGTTCCTGATTCTGTTAAACTTAAATATTCTATTTTCATTGTTGGCGATGCGGGCAACCCCGCAAGCAACAAACAGGAGCCCACGTTGAGGCTTCTGCAAAGCCAACTCTATGATAGCCTTAGAGTCACAAAAGGCGACACGGGCAATTTCTCCCGGCCCGAGGATATTGTAATTTTTACAGGTGATAACATCTACCAAACCGGCCTACCCGAGCCTGATGCTGCCGACAGAAAAGAAAAAGAGCGCCGCATTATTGAGCAGATGAAAATTGTAAAGAATTTCCGGGGAAAAAAGATATTCATTCCCGGAAATCACGATTGGAATGAAATGCGCCCCGGCGGCCTTGCTGCTGTCAACCGCGAGGAAGAATTTGTGGAAGCTTATTTAGGTGGGCCCAAAGAAGATGTATTCCTCCCAAGCAATGGCTGCCCTGGCCCTATAGAATTACAATTAAAAGACGACCTCGTTGTTATTGTTCTGGATAGTGAATGGTGGCTCCATAAATTCGAAAAACCCATAGCCCCTGATAACGGATGTACAGCCGGTACCAGGCTTGAAATTATGCAGCAGATCAGGGATATACTACTGCGAAACAAAGGCAAAAACGTTTTGATAACGTTGCACCATCCTTTATTTTCTAACGGTACACATGGCGGCTATTTCACGCTTAAAGACTATTTCTTTCCTCTTACCCTGGTAAGAGACCGTATGTATATTCCCCTGCCTGTCCTGGGTTCAATTTACCCGCTGATGCGTAAGTATGGCATATCACGGCAGGATCTTTCTAACAAAGATTACCAACAGCTAAAGCGTGGGCTTCTGTCTATTTTGAGTGACGAAGAAAATGTAGTAATTGCAACCGGCCACGAGCATGCCCTCCAATTTAATAAATATGAAAACATCAATCACATTATAAGCGGGGCAGGTTCTAAATCGAATAAGTTATTTAAAGGGAACGGCGCTTCTTTTGCCCATGGCACTAAAGGATTTGCCCGTATCAATTACTATGATAATGGCCAATGCTGGGTGGAATTTTGGGAGCCGGAGGACGATGGAGCTAAGGGCAAATTGATTTATCGAACGCCGATGTACGCAATCCCACCAAAGAACTCTAATGAAATTGTACTCGAACGCAAAATAAATTATGAGGATAGCGTAAAAGTAATTGCTGCTGGCGAGGAATATAGTGCAAGGCGATTAAAAAGAAATCTGGTTGGCGAACACTATCGTGATATCTGGGCTACCCCTGTAACTGTGCCCTATCTTGATTTGAGCACATATGCGGGTGGGCTTACTCCTTTAAAAATGGGTGGGGGCAAACAAACCACATCGCTGCAATTTGAAGGAAAAGACAAAAACATTTACCAATTTAGGTCCATCAATAAAGACCCCAGCGTTTTACTTCCGCAGGGTTTTGTTAAAACCTTTGCCGACGACCTCCTTCAGGACCAGATTTCATCAGCCAACCCTTATGGTGGAATTATCATTCCGCCAATGGCTAAACAAATTGGCATCTATTATGTCAACCCACAGTTATATTACATGCCATATAGCAGGCTTTTAGGACCCTATATACAACAGGTGGGTGGTAAATTAGGCACTATAGAAGCCCGGCCAGATGAAAACGTTTCGGATTTTAAGTCTTTCGGCAATGCCAAAAATGCTGTTAGTACCCGGAAATTATATGAAGAGATTTTAAAAGATAACGACAATGAAGTAGATCAACTAATGTTTTTGAAGGCCCGCCTCTTTGATATTTTAATAAACGACTGGGACAGGCATGAAGACCAATGGCGTTGGGCAGAATTTAAGAAGGATAAAGGGTCTATATTCAGGCCTATTCCCCGCGATCACGACCAGGCCTTTGCCAAATATGATGGCTTGCTTCCTTCAATATTAATCCGGTTAGCTCCCGGCCTGGAAAATTTCTCCGAGCGAATCAGAAATGTTGCAAATCTTTCTGTTGCAGCGAGAGACCTGGATAGAAACCTATTAAACAAACTAACTAAAAGCCAATGGATTGCAACAGCACAGGAAATTAAAACCAAACTTTCTGGCCATGTAATAGACTCAGCCGTTAGAAGAATGCCTAAAGAAGTGTTTGACAAAGCAGGCGAAGAAATTATTTTTAAATTAAAATCAAGGCGCGACCAATTGCCTGACGTAGCTGAAGAGTATTATGGCGTGCTGGCCAAAGAAGTGAGCATAACCGGATCCGACAAAAAAGAATATGTAAACATCCACTCATCTGGAGACAGCACAACCATCACTATGTGCAAAATAAATAATAAAGACAAGATAGAGAAGACCATTTATATGCGCACCTTCAGCAAGAAGGAAACTAACGAGGTTAGGTTGTTTGCCCTAAAAGGAAGGGATAGCATTACTATAGATGGTGACGTGTCGGCAGTTAAAATACGCATCATTGGAGGCGAAGATGAAGACTATATAGCTGATAAGACGGAGCCGGGAAAAGGAAGGCCCATAAAGTTTTACGACAGTGATGAGGGAAACAATATCAATGCCAGCAAAAACATCCGGCTAAGGCTGTCTGCCAACCCAGCAGTGCACGTCTTTGAACCAAAATGGTTTAGCTATGATAAACGTGTACCGATACCCTCATTAGACTACAATGCTGATGACGAGTTCTTTATCGGCGCAGGATACTCAATAACTCACTACGGCTTCAGAAAAAAGCCTTATAGTTACAATCACACAATAAAGGGAAACTTTGCACCCAAAACCAGCGCGTATACTATCAATTACAAAGGGACATTTTATTCGCTGTTTAAACAGAATTACGACCTGATTGTGCAGACTGCATACAATGGGCCTAAGTACACTTTTAATTATTTCGGAGAAGGAAACTCGACACCAAATATTGGAGATAAAATAGACTATTTCAGGGTGCGTACAAAGAATTATTCCTTCGCCACCATCTTACAAAGGAGATTTACAGATGCATTCAGTGTAGGAATAGGCCCAGGTTACCAGGATTTTTGGCTCGAAAAAGAACCCAATAAATTTATTACCAGCGACGAGTTCTTTAATAAAGATGATATCTACCCGGCAAGTTTTTTTACAGTAGGCTCGTACGCCAATATTGATTTTGTTAATAATGCTATATTCCCAACTTCAGGTGTAAGGTGGTTTAACTCTGCCAACTATTACTCAGAAATTAAGGGAACCGGCTTAAATTACATGCAGCTAAAAACCAACCTCTCATTCTATGGTACGCCTAATTTTAGCTTTCCAATAACGCTTGCATTGCGATTGGGCGCAGCAACCAATATCGGCCCCTATAAATTTTTTCAGGCAAATTCATTAGGTAGCAACACGTATCTGAGAGGATATCGAAATAATCGCTTTTCTGGCCGAAGCTACGTTTACACTAATACAGAATTGCGGTTTGCGGTTTCAAATGTCCGCAATTACCTTTTAACAGGTAGCTATGGCTTATTTGGATTTTTTGATACAGGAAGAGTGTATTCAGACAATCCTGAAAAGGGAACCTGGCATACAGGCTATGGTCCCGGGATATGGATTAATTTCTATAACAAATTTCTTGTCTCTTCCGGCTATGGTATCTCGAAAGAAGGCCAATACTTTACAATTACAAGCGGATTTGCATTTTAATATGGCAAAAAAAAGGACGAGGCAGCTACACCACCTCGTCCTTTTATATTTAATCCAGCTACTTTTTTTATAAGCTCTGGCTCAACTGAGATGCCAGTTGGATTGCATTATAGGCATTAACAACTCCTCCAGAGACACAGATGTCTGAAAGTTTAACTCTTAAAGTCTCTCCATCTTCTTTGATTTTAACTTTTTGATTCACTTTAACAACCGAGCGCATAATCACATCCTTTACCTGCACTGCTGTTAAGTTGGGGTAATATGAACGAATTAAGGCTGCAATACCTGCCACAACTGGCGAAGCCATACTGGTACCTTCTTCCTCCTTATATTTTGAATCTGGCAAAGTAGAATTGATCTTTACACCTGGCGCAAATACATCCACACTATATTTTCCATAATTAGAAAAATCAGCCACAAGGTTTTCATCATTTTTCCATGTTGATGCACCCACCTCAATCCAATTATTTGCCTGAGGGCCTGAGAATTTAACGGAATCCGGTTTGGGCTTAGGCGGAACAGCTGGCTTTACTATTCCTCCCATGCCAATGGTTTGGCTTCTTCCCTGCGCCATCATGTCCATAAGCCTGTTTGTTGGAAGGTTTTCAAAGTTTGCATTGGCAGCATTACCAAAATAACGATTCGGAAAACTGTTGTTGAAATCCAGGTTTTTGGCATCATTTCCGGCTCCATGTACAAGCAGAACATCTTTACTTTGAGCATATTTTATAGCGCTATCCACTACTGCTTTATCCCAGGAATAACTCTTTCCGAAGCTCATATTAATTACTTTTGCTCCGTTGTCTACTGCATAGCGAATTGAATTTGCAACATCCTTATCTCTTTCATCTCCATCGGGAACTGTCCTTATAGCCATAATCTTAACGTTGTCTGCAATTCCTTTCACCCCGATATTATTAACCCTATTTGCGCCAATTATGCCAGCCACATGCGTTCCGTGAAGCGGGGAGGGCCCTTTTACATCGTTGTTGCCGTAAATGCGTTCATAACTGTTAGCATAGTTATCGCCGATAGAATCACGGGGATCAAACTCTAAATTCAGGTGGTAATTGATCTGGCTGTAGCAAAAATCGTAGATCTCTTTAACCTTCTCCTTTACACTAGCGTAATCAGGCTCATCTTTAAGTTCAGACTTGATATATTTTATTGCTTTCGATTCTGCAGAGCCTTGTGGGTCATATTTTTCTATATCGGCTCTGGTAATATCCGTTTTGCCAATTTTTCGTTCTATGGTATCCATGGCTTTACGCAGTATAGAATAATTTTCCAAATTAAGCCTTGCCACCTCCATGCGGCCCATTTGCTCTGTCACCAGCTTCTTATACAAGGTAAACTCCTTTTTTTCTGCTGGGCTTAGCGGAGTGGTGTTTAAAACAGCCGAATATCTTTCCTGGTAGAACCTGATAAGTCTGGTCAACTCCAGATTATCATACTTTATACTTCCTTTGGCAGATCCGATGTAATCCCAGCCATACACATCATCAACATAGCCATTTTTATCGTCGTCGATTTTATTACCTGCCACTTCTTTAGAATTGACCCACATAACAGATTTTAAATCTTCATGTCCTGTATCAATTCCTCCGTCAATTACTGCAACTGTTACACTAGAGCTCTTCTTATTCTTTAAAAGTTCATAAGCCTTTTCCGTCCCAATGCCAAAAACTCCATCCTTTTGTAAATCCAGGTGATGCCAGTTAGGCTGGACATCTTTCTTTTGCGCAGCTAATGCCAGAGGCAAAAAAGCCATAATTAAACATACCTTCCTGAAACTCATCATATATTTCATTTATCTATTGAACCCTTAACGAGTAATTAAGCTATTAAATTATCAAGTATTTATTTAACGACAAAAGGCAGACAGTGAATTAAATCGCTAATTAACACTTTTTTGCATTTGATATTGGATTAGTTTGCATTAAAATGGTTTATCGAACCAATCCAGAAAATCTTTGGTAGAAGGCAGTGGGGCTTTTTTCGTTTTTTGGTTGATATTCACCTGCAATAATAGGGACATAAATTACACGCCTCCTGCTCTCTTCACCTGTCACCCTCGATTGCGCAACCCTGTGCCATAGCCTGCCGTCGTGAACGGTCAAGTCGCCGGCTTCCGGAATAATTGCCAGTTCTTCAGGATCCTCATCGTGGCTAAAAAAGTACATCTTCCGAAACAATAAATTGTATAATCCCTGCT
>CBIHNR010000184.1:0-10605 GCA_966211215.1 uncultured Pedobacter sp. | reverse complement strand
TTTTTCTATCTGATGCTGTAAATCAGCAATAGGCTTTTCAAAATCAAAGGATGTATTCATTCGTAATATCCAATAACAAATGTGGCTAAGGTAGGAATTTATATGCGCTTAAAAGAAAAAAAGCACAAGCAGCCTTACCGCCTTACAGGCTTTACGAAAACAGGTTAAATTTCAAAACGATAGCAGGAGCTACCTGATATTTTGGCAAGGATGACAGGGATATCAACCTCTTGATATCTTAACATATCGGGGCTTATTAGCCCACTTGATTACAAACTTAGTTAACAGAACAACCTGTTACGGCTTTTAAGATTGCGGGCGAAAGAGGCTTGGAAAAATAACCTTTCACTGCCGAATAGCTCTCGCACCGTAATTCGTCGGTTGGGTCAATAGACGACGTTATAATAAAGACTGCTATATCTTTTGCAACAAGAGCTCTTAAATTATCAAACATTTCAAGAAATTGCCAACCATTGACATCTGGCATATTCAGATCAAGTAAAATAATATCAGGTAGCTCAAGCGAGCAATAGTATGCGTCAACTAAATCAATTAAAGCACTCTTTGGATCTGTATAGCAATTATAATCGTCGAAAAAATTATAATGCTTGATTAATGCTTTAGCTAAATGGTGATGCGAAGGGTCGTCATCTACAATAATAATTTTTGGCATTCGTAAATTGGTTATTCAAAGATAAAATTAATTGACGTTTTAACACTTATTTTCAACGCTGGACCTTAGTAAAAAGTTTGGTCGCAAGAACTACAAATAGTATTTATAAAAACTCATCAAATTGCAAAAAGCAATGCCTCTTAAACTTGAGGCTTAAAATTCATCCTTACATAGCCTTATGCGAAATCCGTACCAAAATCGATTTAATACAAACAACAATTGGCATGTAAAACAATAATCGCTTAGATTTATACCGATTTATCTTTTTTCATTTATAAGATGTCTATAGAAACCGATCAGGAGCTGGTAGCAATTAAAGCAATTAGTGAGATAGTAGCCAATACCCTAAGGCTGATGCGAGAATACGCAAAACCCGGAATGTCAACCTTCGATTTGGATGAATACGGCGGCGATCTATTAAAAAAACAAGGCGCTAAATCAGCCCCTTATGTAACCTACGGATTTCCAGGTTATACTTGCATAAGCGTGAATACAGAGGTAGCACATGGTATTCCATCCAGAGATACTATATTAAAAGAAGGAGACCTGATCAACATTGATGTTTCGGCGGAATTAGATGGTTTTTATTCAGATAATGGCGGCTCTTTTATCTTAGGCAAAGACCTTAACAAGCTAAATCCTGTAGTTGAAGCGTCCAAACTCATTTTACAGAAAGCTATTAGCCAAATTAAAGGAGGAGTGAGAATTGCCGATATAGGGCGCCTTATTGAGACTGAAGCCAGGAAACGAGGATTCAAAGTGATTAAAAACCTTGCAGGGCATGGTATCGGGAGAAATCTGCATGAAGAACCTCATGATATTTTATGTTATTACGAAAATTCTAACAAAACCCGTTTCCGAAAAAATTCGGTGGTGGCAATTGAAACTTTTATTTCAACAAAAGCTACTTATGCCTATGAAAATGGCGATGGCTGGACCATGTCGACAAGAGATGGCAGCTACGTAGCCCAACATGAACATACCATAATAGTTACCGATGGGCAACCCATTATTTTAACAGAAGCGAATCAGATCTGGAATTGACCCTGGTTCACTTTTGTTAAACCAGATTATAGGTTTCTATTTTATCTGCAATAAGGTGCAAAAAATCCCTGTCGACCTTACCTGTGTTTTTACACAAGTGTAGAAATCCCTGCTCATTGGGATCGAAACTAGCCACAAACTCCTCACCGGAATATACTTCAAATTTACACTTCTCGCTATGATGCATTAAATCTGCAATTTCGAACTCAAACCGTCTCCCTTCCCTCTCAATTTCCATTATAAATTTTTCCATTTTTAAAGTTTTAAAAATACCAGAACAAAAGTCCGGGTAATTGTTTACACACGGTGTTATAGTTTTTCAACATTTTTCTACATAAAGTTAAAACAACTGTAACCTTGAACATACAACAAGCGTATTAACTCCTGCAACAGTGCAGATGCATAGTGACAAACCGCGTTGCCATTATATCAAACATCATGAATCGCGGCGGAGTAGTACTACTACTTTCAGGGCTCGGGATGGCCGTTATATTGGCTTATACCGCCCGAATAATTATTTTAAACAGCAGTGGCTTGACTGATAGTGAAAGCCTCAACGCTAGCACCAGTTTTATTTACGAACAGGATGCACAGAAGAATGTCTTTGTAGATAAAAATGAGCCGAGCGTAAAAATCGACCCCAACGGCATCGACTTAGGTTTTGTGCAGCCCGCCAAAGGAAAAGTCACTCTTATTAATGTAGCAGACGAAAATCAAAACAGAAGCTTTCATATTAATAGTGGCAAAGGCAAAGAAATTAGCATTCCATTGCCTGGAATTTCATTAGGGCAATGGAGACTGAAGTTTGAATGGGAAAGTAATGGCAAAAATTTCTTTTATGAGGAAGAAGCCTTCCTAAAGTAGCCTGAATAACTAGCTCTCAATTCCCATAAATTCCAGATACTTCATAACCATTCTTATTTCTCCGTAGGAAACATCATCACCCATAGCTACTTTAGTTTCGGTGGCAGACATTGGTTTTTGCTCTGTAATGAAATCAATAATCTTTGCAGCTTTCTCTTTGGGTACAATCTTAAACAGCTCAAGTTCGCCAGTGCCAATGTAGTGCGTAAGGTGCCCCTCTATGGTGCCGATAGCAAAACCTCTCTCCAACGAGATTTCATCAATTGTCTTCCCTTCTTTTAATAAGTCGAAGCTTAATTTTTTGGTGTCAATTTTCTCCTTCTCCTTGGGAAGTGCCAATTGAAATGACGGACGCTTAATACTATTCTCCTCACAATAAGACGAAACCATCGAAAGAATTTGCTGTCCGAATTGCTTCACTTTCTGCTTACCCATTCCTTTTACGCTCTCCAGCTCGGCACTGTTAGATGGAAGCTTCGAAACAATTTCCATGATTACTTTAGTAGGCAATACCATGTAAACGGCTACATTATTTTGTTCAGCCAGTTCGTCTCTCCATTTTCGAAGTTGCGTATACAAGTCGTAATTCTGGATAGTAGAGCTGGTCGCTGGGCGAGCTATTGTCTCGGCCTTAGAGTTGGCCAAATTATAATCAATCTCAGAATTGGCTTTTATTTTCAAATAGGAAATAGTTTCGAATCCGTTACCACATTCTTTAAATGCGGCAAGTTTGATAAAGATTTCCTTTTTTAGGTTGTCTAAAGCCTCGTGAATACTTTTCCTCACCGATTTATTATCGGTTTCCACGTTTATCTCTTTAACCGGTAAGTATAGTCCCTCCTCAATTTTTGAAGTAAAGTATGCGCAGGCTTTTTTTACCCTTTCCTGCAATTGCTGATTTTCTTCGGGTAGATTATTTTCCGCTAATAAGCTATGGAGTTGGCGTGTGAACGTCTCTCCTACGCTATAAATATGCGTATCTGTAAACTCTTTAATCTTCTCCAAAGTCTCATTTACCGAATTCACAATAATCGAATCATGTTCTTCGACCTGCTTTTTACAATAGAAAAAGCGGGATTTTATCGATTTAAAATCAAAGAGTTCGTGTAAAAGGGATTGCTGAAACGAAACTTTAGATTCAATCAAACGCGTTTCATCCGGCGCTTCTTCGTCGGCTTTTTTGGTATAGGCATAAACTGTCCCATCGGTTTTTACACTGTTTAGAGCTATTGGCGAACGTAACACCATTCCCTCAAAACTTTTGCATCGGCTTAAGGCTACATAAACCTGGCCGTGTGCAAATGAGGCACTTGCATCTATAATAGCCTTCTCGAATGTTAGCCCTTGACTTTTATGGATAGTTATAGCCCATGCCAGTTTTAGAGGATATTGAATAAAGGAGCCAATGACCTTTTCTTCAACTTCTTTACTCTCTGTATTTAATTCATACTTAAGGTTTTCCCATTCTGCCGGGCTTACTTCAATCGGCCAGTCATCTCCCGGACACTTAACAAAAATCTTATCATCATCGATTTTGGTTACTTTCCCTATCTTTCCGTTATAGAAGAGCTTATCGCGTGAAGGGTCGTTCTTTACAAACATCACTTGAGCGCCAACTTTTAGTTCAAGGTCGGCAACGGTAGGGTAGCTATACTCAGGAAACTCATTAACAATTTTAGCCTTAAAGAGCCTTTTTGGCGATGCCAGATCAATGAGTTTTTTATCATTGATTTCCTGTGCGGTATTATTATGAGTTGTTAAGGTGATGTAGCCCTCTTCCTCTCCTGGTTCGAAGTTGGGGATATATCGTTGATTAAGGTTGCTGAGTACTTCCGGGTTTATTCTATTCTCACGAACAGCATTTAATAAATCGATAAAATACGTGTCGGATTGCCTATAAATATGCTTTAATTCAATACAAACGGGAAGAGCCTTCTGCAGCGCCCGGCTACTAAAAAAATAAAGATTAGGATAGTAATCGCGGAGTATTTTCCAATCGTCATCTCTAACCACAGGGGATAACTGATGTAAATCGCCGATCATCAGCAACTGAACCCCGCCAAAAGGCTTGTGATGATCTTTATAACGGCGAAGAACCTCATCAATTCCGTCTAAGAGATCAGCTCTAACCATACTTATCTCATCAATAACCAGTAGATCCAGGCTTTGAATTAAGTTAATCTTTTCTTTATTGAATTTTCGATTTCTTTGGGCAGAAGCTTCTGTGCTGGCTAAACCAAGGCCACTGGCAAGATACGGCCCGAATGGCAGTTGAAAAAAAGAATGGATAGTAACTCCTCCGGCATTTATAGCCGCTACACCAGTGGGGGCCACAATTGCCATTCGTTTTAGCGAGGACTTTTTTAAATTATGCAGAAATGTTGTTTTGCCTGTACCCGCCTTCCCTGTTAAAAAAATGTTTTTATCTGTAAACTGTACAAAGTTATAAGCAAGCTCAAGCTGTTCGTTTTTTTGCATATAATAAGGTATTTAAAGTTTAGGTTTGATATGTTATGTTTTAGGAATGCAATATAAAGCTTTGATACTAAAACCAATAGCAATTATTAATCAAAACTAATCCAAATCAGCTGTATATTCATTTGCGGACTGCGCTTTTTGGGATTTAAATGAATAGTAGGTTTGGCAGAGATAACTAAAAGCAACTACAAAACCTGTAGTAATAATTTTGGCAGGAGTAGGATACCAGCCTAAAAGCTCAACAAAAAGTTTCAGAAAAACATAGTTAAAGAACATACAACACAGCACTACCTGAAAGTACCGGAGCAACTGTATCCTTTTTTTCAGTTCTGATTGCTGGAAAACCACATATCTGCTTAAATAGAAACCAATCGGAAAGGTAATTGAAAACGCAAGAAGGAATGAAGCAATGTGCGGACTCAACGTAATAAAAGGCAGGTGTACGTTTTGTTTCCTGAAAATAAAGTTATAGTTGATGAAGAAAATACAAATATCGAGAAGTGTGTTTCCGCCACCACAGGCTGCATAACGAAAGGTTTGTAAAGGCATTATCCTGCTAAACAACGGATAGAAGAAATCTATAAATTGCAGAATTGTACCTCTTAACAAATTGTGAACCTGTCTCATCTAAAGGCTGCAAAGCTAAGCTTTTTAAACTATCTATCTATAATGTGAAAAAAGTTGCTTTATTGTTCTGTATGATGATTTTATATTTGAGAAAAAAATAATATGAAAACCCTTTTAATCTTATTGTTTACATTTTTTTCGATTTCAAACCTGAGTGCTCAAACAATTGAATCTCCTGACTTTAAGTCGGCAGACGACCCAACTACTAAGATTTTAAGAATTGAGCGTAACACCAAATTCACTATTGTTACTTTTGAGCACACCAATGACGAAGGAGCCTGGATTACGCTTAACTCCGGTATCTATATTCAGGACGCAGACGGGCAGGCGATGTTCAAATTTATTAAAGCGGAAAACATTCCTTTGATGCCTGAGAAATACCATTTTAAAAAGCACGAAACAAAGACGTTTAAAGTGTACTTTGAGAAGATCCCAGCACAGATAAAGTCTGTTAATATTATAGAAAGAGCTGTTCCTCGCGATGAGCCTGTTAGCTACCTTAATTTCTTTGGGGTAAAACTTGACAAAAGTGGTACTGGGAAAACTTATAAAGAAATGGTTTTTGAAAAGGCTGCATTGGTTTATTAACTTATTCACTAATCGTTTAGAGTTAATTCCATAATAATCTTAACGATTAGTGATTCCTTACGATTTCCTTAGATAACCCTCAATAGTATTCAAAGCCAGGAAAGACAAAATAAACAATACTCCACCAACCATGTTCCATAGAAAAATATAACTTAAACGGCCCTTCAATAAGCATACTTTCTTGGGTATGTGTCAGTGCCGAATATTTTACACTTCCCTCGGCGTAGCCCATGCCGGAGTTTCCATTCAGCTCAAAGTCGATATCTTTAATAATATATTGACAGTTGAAAAAGCCAGCATATTCGTCAAAAACTGTCCTGAGTTTTTCTATTGCATCTTTTTTGCTCAATAAGCTACCATCAGGTAGTATAAACTGGTCGCCCAATGACCAATTTGTGGCATCAAGCGTTTGATCAAACCACGCAGAAATAAACTCGATAGTTCTGTTTTCAATATCCCATTTATGGTTGGGATGAAAATCTTCGTAAGTAAAGTGCCTTACCATCCCAGGTATTATTGTGTCATCGGTTTCATGATCAAATAATTCCAGGGTTATAAATTCATATTTGGTCCGGCTGCTATACGTTCCTAAAAAATCTACAGCAATGTTTTTTTGCGATAAAAGATCGATTAGATCAGCCAGTGCGTTTTCAATGTTCGCGTCGCTGATCTCGCCGGATGGTTTGAAAGCAGGCCGGCCTAATAATTGATAAACAGACATTTGTTTTGATCCTTGGGCTGTCGCCTGCTCAAAGGCGAGAATGTTTTTCAAAAATTGATTTTCAACTTCAGGCGGGATATCGGCTATCGAGTCTGATTTAGCACCAAGCTCTGCAATTAATTTTAGCTTCAGAAGTTCATTCTCTAAACGCAAAGCTTCTTGCGGGTCATTGTCTTGGGGAAAGTCATTTTCAATCATAAATAATCAGGTTTAAGAATATGTGTAAGTTATAAAACAACGAGTTCCGAAACAAATAATTTAAATCGGTTTCAGAGAGGCTAAAGTCATCTGTCGAGATTTTCATGAAAGTCCGAAATGTTTTACAGCTATACCCAGATGATTGCTCAATCCTTCAAGGTAATTTTAAGAGTACATTAATTTTTCTTCAACCCCTTGAAAATCAAAATAAAGTTACCTACTTTTGCAATCCCAATTTTGGGATAAATAAAAAATAAGAGACAAAGACTTAAATGCCTACTATTCAGCAATTAGTTAGGAAAGGTAGAGTAGCTCTGGAGGATAAGAGTAAATCCCCAGCGTTGGACAGCTGTCCACAGCGAAGAGGCGTGTGTACTCGTGTATACACTACTACCCCTAAAAAACCAAACTCAGCAATGCGTAAAGTTGCCCGTGTACGTTTAACAAACGGTAAAGAGGTGAACGCTTACATTCCTGGAGAAGGCCACAACTTACAAGAGCACTCAATCGTATTGATTCGTGGTGGCCGTGTTAAGGATTTACCAGGTGTGCGTTATCACATCATCCGTGGTGCATTAGATACTTCTGGTGTTAACGGAAGAAATCAACGTCGTTCTAAATATGGTACTAAACGCCCTAAACCAGGACAAGCAGCTGCTGCTCCTGCGAAAGGTAAAAAGAAATAAGGAGGATTAAGAAATGAGAAAGTCAAAACCAAAAAAACGCATAATCCTTCCTGATCCGAAGTTTAACGACGTGATGGTAACCCGTTTCGTAAACAACATGATGTACGACGGAAAAAAATCTATCGCTTACTCTATTTTTTATGATGCAGTTGAGCTTGTTGAGAAAAAAACAAGTGAAAGCGGATTAGAAGCTTGGAAAAAAGCGTTAAACAACGTAATGCCTGCTGTAGAGGTAAAATCTCGCCGTGTAGGTGGTGCTAACTTCCAGGTTCCAACTGAAGTTCGTCCCGAGCGTAAAATCGCTTTAGGAATGAAATGGTTGATCCTTTACGCTCGTCGTCGTGGTGAAAAAACCATGATGGAGAAATTAGCTGGTGAAATTATCTCTGCTTCTAAAGGCGAAGGTGCTGCTGTTAAGAAGAAAGAAGATACTCACAAAATGGCTGAGGCGAACAAAGCGTTTTCACACTTCAGATTCTAATTAAAATGATTGAATGAGAGAGTGAATGAATGGCGGAATATTCCATCCTTCATTCATTCTTTCATTTTTTAATTTCAAAATAATGGCAAGAGATTTAAAATTCACAAGAAATATTGGTATCGCTGCCCACATCGATGCTGGTAAAACTACAACAACCGAGCGTATCCTTTATTACGCTGGTGTGAGCCACAAAATTGGTGAAGTGCACGAAGGCGCTGCTACCATGGACTGGATGGCGCAAGAGCAAGAGCGTGGTATTACCATTACTTCTGCTGCTACTACAGTTAACTGGAAATACAGAAACAACACTTACCATATCAATATTATCGATACTCCGGGACACGTGGATTTTACCGTAGAGGTAAACCGTTCTCTTCGTGTATTGGATGGGTTAGTTTTCTTATTTTCTGCAGTTGATGGTGTTGAGCCTCAATCTGAAACTAACTGGCGTTTAGCTAACAACTATAATGTAGCTCGTATCGGTTTCGTTAACAAAATGGACCGTTCTGGTGCTGACTTCTTAAAAGTTGTTAAGCAGGTCAAAGATATGTTAGGAAGCAACGCTGTTCCTCTTCAATTACCTATCGGTGCTGAAGATCAGTTCAAAGGCGTGGTTGACTTAATTAACAACCGTGGTATCGTATGGAACGAGCACGATAAAGGTATGACCTTTACTGAAGTGCCAATTCCTGAAGATATGCTTGATGAGGTTGCTGAATGGAGAGAGAAACTACTAGAATCTGTAGCTGATTATGATGAGACTTTGATGGAGAAATTCTTCGAAGATCCTAATTCAATTACAGAACGTGAGATCTTAGATGCTTTACGTGCAGCTGTACTAGACGCTAAAATCGTTCCTATGGTTTGTGGTTCATCTTTCAAAAACAAGGGTGTTCAAACCATGCTTGACTACGTAATGGAACTATTGCCTTCACCTCTTGATTCTGAAGGTGTTCATGGTACTAACCCTGATACTGGTGCTGAAGTTCTTTTAAAACCAGATGTTAAGGAACCATTTGCTGCATTAGCATTTAAAATTGCAACAGATCCATTCGTAGGACGTCTTTGCTTTATCCGTGTTTACTCGGGTAATCTTGAAGCTGGTTCTTACGTATACAATACCCGTTCTGAAAACAAAGAACGAATTTCCCGTATCTTCCAAATGCACGCTAACAAGCAAAACCCAATTCCTAACGTAGGGGCTGGTGACATTGCTGCGGTTGTTGGATTTAAAGACATCAAAACTGGTGATACTCTTTGTGATGAGAAAAACCCAATCGTTCTTGAGTCTATGGTATTCCCTGAGCCGGTTATCGGTTTAGCGATCGAGCCTAAAACTCAGGCTGACGTTGATAAGTTAGGTATGGCTTTAGGTAAATTAGCTGAAGAAGACCCTACATTCCGTGTACAGACTGACGAGGAAACTGGCCAGACTGTAATTTCAGGAATGGGTGAGCTTCACTTAGATATCCTTATTGACCGCTTAAGACGTGAGTTCAAAGTTGAAGTTAACCAAGGTGCTCCTCAGGTTGCTTACAAAGAGGCTATCACAGGTACTGTTCAACACCGTGAGACTTATAAAAAACAAACTGGTGGCCGTGGTAAATTCGCGGATATTCAGGTTGTTATTTCTCCAATCGATCCTGATTTCGAAAAAGGTGGTTTACAATTTGTGAATGAAATCGTTGGTGGTTCTATTCCTCGTGAGTTTATCCCTTCTGTTGAGAAAGGCTTTGCTGCAGCCATGAGCAATGGTGTATTAGCAGGATTCCCTCTTCCAGATATGAAAGTTCGTTTAATTGACGGATCTTTCCACGCTGTCGATTCAGATGCTTTATCTTTCGAGATTGCAGCACGTTCAGCATTCCGTGAAGCTTTACCAAAAGCAAAACCAGTGTTAATGGAGCCAATCATGAAAATTGAGGTTCTTACTCCAGAAGAAAACATGGGTGATGTAATGGGTGACTTGAACCGCCGTCGTGGACAGCTTCAAGGGATGGATACTCGTGCTGGATCTCAGGTTATCAAAGCATTAGTTCCGCTTTCGGAGATGTTTGGTTATGTAACTCAGTTACGTACTATCACTTCTGGCCGTGCAACTTCTACAATGGAGTTCGATCACTACGAACCTGCACCTAAAAACGTTCAGGACGAAGTTATCGCAAAATCAAAAGGAAAGGTTAGCGCAAGCTAATTCGATAAATATTGAATACCCTGAATTAAATCGGGTTATTAATAAAAAATA
>CBIHNR010000183.1:0-11159 GCA_966211215.1 uncultured Pedobacter sp. | reverse complement strand
AGACCCAGACTTCCGGTTAAAACACGGGATTGATTAAGTATCGTCGCTAAAGATTTAAAGTATATTACAATATAAGCCCTACCTGTAGAAGTGGGGCTTTTCTGTGTACAAAATCGGACTATCGGCGAAAAAGTCTACCGGCTATTTTGACAAAGCAGATAAATTTATACAGGCATTAGAACCCTATATCTCTAGTTTAAATCCTTCTAGCTCAAAAGCTTCTTTCATTGTGTCGTTACTGCAATATTTGTGGTTTCCTCTATTTTCAGAACCGCTTATTCGTTCTAATAAATGTTTAAAACCGTATGCAATGAATTCTTGGAGAAGGACATAAGTAGTTTCGGTTCCATCAGACAAATCGTCTTGGAGCTAGTGGAGCGCACTTGCTGCTCGTAGCTAGCCGCAATCGATCATAAAACATTAAGTAATAATAATTTTGTAAATTTGAATATGCTTCAGCGGTTTGAAAAATACAAAGGAATTCGTCCAGGAGCCATTCTGGACCATGAGCTAAGAAAAAGAAAGCTCAGTATAACTTCTTTTGCCTTTTCAATCCATGAGGCTCCAAGTACTATTGAGGCTATTGCACACGGCGAAATTTCTCTAGATACTTCCATCGCCAATAAAGCAGAGAAAGCCTTGGGAATTGATCAAGGTACCTTCATGGAATTGCAGCAGTATTATGATGCCAAAATTAAACTTGAAGCCGAGAGAAGAAAGTTTCATCCTAATCTTTCAATACTGCGGAATATCCTTTTTTGGGATACAGATATAAATCGCATCGATTGGGAAACGCATTCCAAATTTGTTATTCAAAGGGTGTTCGAGCGTGGTAACGAAGCAGAAAAAGAAGAGATTACAGGATTCTATGGGTTGGAAAAAGTAAATGCTGTGCTAAATCAAAAGTTTCCTACGGGTGAAATCCATGTAATGGGGCATTTAAAAGTTCGGTAATGCTTTATTGGAATACTGTAAATGACTTATTAAAGTCAAGCCTGGTAGCATTAATGAACGCTGAAGAACTTCGGGATTTTCGACTTGTAGGGGGAACTGCATTAAGCTTACATCTTGGCCATAGAATGTCTGTTGACATTGATCTCTTTACAGATGCTTCATATGGCAGTATCGATTTCGGGATCATTGAAAGCTTCCTGAAGAACTCTTTTAATTTTGTATCCGGAAACTTTGGAGATAACCCTGCCTTTGGAAAATCCTATTTAATAGGAAACAGCCCGACTGATAACAATACCTGAAACAAAACTATGATACAGTGACTATTTCTGGGGAGGACTTCGAATCTGAAAAGAAAGCAAAATGGGCATTGATAAAGAAAGGAGATTTCCCAGGTGTTAATCACTACCGGCCAGTATTTTGGTGAAGGAACTGACATTCAGAATATAGAAACGCTGTTTCTGGTTTATCCTTTTGCTTTTGAAGGTAAGCTTATTCAATATATTGGCCGTGTGCAGCGATCGGAAATTACTCCAACTATTTACGATTACCGCGATCATAAAATACTCTATCTCGAAAAGCTCATTCTGAAAAGAGATGCATACTACAAAAAAATTAAAACGGTAGATTTTGCAGCAACATCAGACGACAACGAAATTGTAGATGTAAAAATTGATAGGCAAATAGAGATGCCAGTTGAAGTACTTGAGTTTAAGTTTGGCGCCATTCTATTTAAGTACAAATGCGAGGAACTCGATAATAAAGAACTTGAATTTGATATTGAGAACTTAAATATCCGACCGGAATTTGTTGTACTCAAACCTTACTTTATCAAGTTTTTAAGAAAAGAAGACGTAGCTATTCATATAAGAGCATCTTTCATTAATAAGCGCTTAATTTTTAAATCAGCTTCATCAAAGGATCTTGATAAATTAAACCGTGAAGCAATAGACAGCCTGCGATTCCGATTTATCGATAAAGCACTGATTAAAGGGACATCACTTGGTAAAGCGAATCTGTTGAACGCAGAGACATTGCAAGGAGAAGCGGTAATTCCTCTTTATGCCAACGAGAATGAGTTATTGGAAAACATTCTTGCTTTGAAGAACTATAAGCATCACCGACATCTACGGTATCTTTCTAAAATCCACGAAAGTGGGATATTGAAACTACGTTTTGTCCTTGAGCCGTTTTCGTTCATATTCCTGCTTTCGGGGAACAATCAATATCACCTGGTATGGGAAACTTTGGACACCGAAGAAGCTACTTACGTTTGGCATCTTGAGAAATCCATTCAGCAATTAGGTGTGAAGATAAAAGAGATAGACCACCTGATTGGACAAATCCGAACAGGTGGCCGGCAAGCTTATCTCGAAACCAATCCGTCCGGTTTTAGCCGGATTGTTCACGATTATTCTAACGATCAAAAAGGGTTCATTGTCTGGAAAGATCAATTGGAAACAAAGCTATTTTAGTGATGATAGCTTGTTTCAACACTTGCTAATTTCCTTAAGTTATCCACATACGCAGACCTTCATCCGGAGAAGTTTAAGAACTGAGATGAGGATTTAGATGTAATTCCAAGAGCATACAAAAGATTTTACATTACTATTAAATATTCGTGAAGCTCTTATTTACTATCTGCCAGCGGCCATCTGACCTAACCAAAGACAGAAGGTCGCGGTAGTTGTAATTTAGCATTTGCAGACTGGCTTTTGCTATAGCCAGATTTCCTAAAATCTCAATGTCGTTAGCCTCCATGCAAAAATCTTCTCCCAGATCTGCGGGACATTTACGGTTTCCGACTATATCAAGGTATTCTTCCAGCGTTTTAAAATAGGGGCTTTGATTCACCTCGCCGAACAACAGAGCTTTGGGATGAAACGCTTGCCTTAGCTTTTCTATATCTCCACGGTATATACCTTCAAAGTAGAGATCCAGTACCTGCTGAATCTCTAAGAAATTTTGATTTTCCATATCAAATTAATGGCCGGCCACGTGCCCGCCGTCTACGTTTAAAGTTACACCAGTTACAAAATTGCTGTTGGCCAGATAAAGGCAAGCATTGGCAATATCTTCTGCTTCCCCTATTCGGTTTATTAGGTGCAAGCCTGCTAATGAGTCGGCATCCTCTACTCCAATTTTTGACTGCAGAGGCGATCTGATTATACCCGGAGCAATTGTATTTACCCGGATATTATTCTTTCCGAATTCAGCAGCGAGCTGTTTAGTTAGGGCATGAATTCCGCCTTTGCTAGTGAGTGGTGCGGTGGCAGGAAATCCCGCTATGGCGTGGTCTACGAGAACAGTACCGATATTTATAATGAGCCCCTCATTTTTCGGCAGCATAGCTTTTATAGCGGCCTGAGAGGTAAAGTAGGTTCCTTTTACGTTCGTTTTGAAGAACCTATCCAAATCGCTTTCTCCAACTTCTAAAAAGGGTTTTGGATCAAAGATACCTGCATTGTTCACGAGCACATCTACGTTTCCGAAGTGTTGGAGTGCGGCGTCAACCAGCTTTTTTCCAGTATTTTTATCGCCTATGTCGCCAGCCACTAAAAGAGTACTAGCTGGCGAACCGAATTCTTCAAATGTTCTTTTCAATTTTTCCTCCGATGAGGAGTTTAGAATTACATTCCAGTTTTGGTCTATAAACAGCCTGGCTATTCCTTTTCCAATTCCGCTCGAAGCGCCTGTGATAATTATCGTTTTCATGTTTTAGCCCTGTAGTTCTGATACCTGTTTGTGTCCAATTCCCCAGTTTTCAATATTGATTTCATCGATTATCACAAACGTGGTTTCCGGCTTCTTGTTAAGCACTTTGACAAGCAGTTCGGTAGCTCCTGCAATAAGTTGAGCCTTTTGTTCAGGGGTAACACCTGTATCGGTCACCTTGATGTTGATATATGGCATAATTTCTATGTTTTGTATGAAGCAAAGGTCGCTTGCAAAACATAGCGGGTAAAGGTGAAAACTTTACAAGGAATGGTAATTTTTACTCTGTTGCCGAAATTCTGATGGGGTAACTCCAGTAAATTTTTTGAAGTACTTCACCATATTTGTCGGTTCATCGAAGCCCAGATGATAGGAAATTTCTTTAATTGGAGTTTTAGTTCCGGCAAGAAGGCGTTTAATCTCTAACACCAAACGCTCGGTAATAATCTCCTTAGGAGTTTTCTTGCAATAATCACTTGTATAGCGGGCGAGCGAATTATAGGTGAGATTCAAACTATCGGTATAGAAATTTACCTTTTGGGCATTTCGAAAATTTGACTCAAGCAAAGTAGTAAAATCTCCAACTACTTCGGTATAACCTTGCAGCATGTCGACAGACTGCCTGGAGTAGAGATTTGCGCAATAAATCAATATAAGCTGGAGAAGATGAAAACATGAAGCTTTTTTAATCTCTTCTGGTAAATTAGCGTGTATGTCTTGTAGCTGTTCGCTCAGCTTTTTGAGATATTCAAAATCTTCGTCGTTAATTTTCAGCACTTGTTTTCCTTCGTAATGCTCGCGAATGCAAAAGGAAAGCATTTTTAGAACCTTCTCATCAGAGTTTTTTATTAAGGCGGCCGTAAAGGTTAAGGCAATAAACTGCTGTTTATCTCCCTCGAAGTGAAACTGAGCGTTTTGATTTTTTGAAATAAGGATGATGCTATTTGGCTGAAAATCGTAAGATATAAAGTCAATTGAGTAGTATCCTGTTACCTGTTTAGCCAGTAAAACCAAGTAGTAATCAGGCTTATCAATTGCTTGCACAGAAAAAGAACGATCAATTTTATTGAACGATAAGCTCAGGTCGGGCAGCGATTTATCCAGATTGTCCATGATGTAAAAATGGTAAAAATTGTAACGAAATGGGCTGCATAAATCATAACCTTACCTAAAAACATGTATTTGAATACCCATTTTACTCTTCTTTGTGTAAGTATCAGTGAAATTTAACAATAGGGGAGTCAATAGAAAAAATGGTAAACTTACCGGGCATCTACTTTAAACCACAGTTAATTAAATTAAAGATTTACTTTCCACATATCATCTACATCCCATATCGACTCAATTTTTAAAGCCATTTCAAGTGCTGTAAGCTTGCTAATTTCCTTAAATCATCCATGAAATGGTTCGGGAAATGCACGTTTGCGAGCACTGGAAAAAAAGCCGTTCTCCGCAAGGAAAACGGCTTTTTTGTTTCTAAACGCGTTTTTTGAAGCTCCGGACCACTGGGATATCGCAGATCACGCGTAAAAGTTGGGGACGATGAAGTTATAAGTTAAGTGTGCAAAAAAGAAACTGGATAAAAATCTGGTCTTCTTATCACTTCCATTAAGCCTAACAGCGTTATTGATTAGAACGTTTTGAACAATATTTAATTCCTAAGAATATTCTCCATTCTATCCAGTATAGCCGTCCCATATTTTAAACCAGCTCTTCGAAATCGTCCTTTATAAATTGCCAAACTTTACCCTTAAGGCATATTGGATCAAAATCAGTATCGGCAGAAGAAAAATTAACGAGGTTTCTCCGGATTAGTACAGAATCGTGAGTCCACTCAAAACGTTGTTTGTGTAATTCAATCATTTCATCAATCGTGTACCTATTCAATGTTTCATGCAAATCCCAAAAATCCTTTTTCCTTCCTCCTCTTTGGATAACATCAACTTTCATAGCAACAATTTCTTCAACTGTAGCCAGCCGAACCCCATCTACTATAACGGCTTCCTGAAAAAAGGGGTCCATTGAATAGTACAAATCTAATTTTATAGAGTCAATCGCTGTGTATCCAATGAGATAGGATTTACCCATTCCTGAAACACCCCCAAAATCGCCCTCAGTATAGCTAAATGTTCCTTTTAAATGTTTTTCACTTATATCAAAGTCTATTGAGCCATAAGGCTGAAATCAGTCCGCCTAAAGCTGTGAGTGCTATTTCTCTATCTGGTTCAACTTCTTGTAGTCTTTGAGGTGTAATCCGCTTTTCACTCCGTCTACCTAAGGTATTCTGGCTGATTAATACAGCTAACGTTACTATCGCTGTTGTTAGGACGGATATAAACATTATCTTTTGATTTAAACAAATATGTCAGATAGGGTCTCCAAATCCTAATCAAAAGAAGTCATGTGAGATTACTTTTGGTTATAGTATTACGGCTATTCCCATCTTCAAACAGGCGTTTAAATACATAAATGATCAACTTCATAGAAGGTGGCCCCTAATGCCCAGGAAATTCCGTCAGACCTATCCGTTAGATACAGTTACTGGTTGATCACATATCTTTGTACTCGATATTGCATGGTCTCTTGCAATTACTGGCATTCGAAAATTAAGCAATGAGATAGGTGTAGCTTTGAGTTTTCGTTAAGTAAATTCGCAGGTAAAGTAGGCATACGCGGCACGACGTGCGCCAGCAACGATTGCTATACCTGAACTACTATTTTAATCGCTAACCTCACAGCATCCTCACTCTGTCCTTAAACTTTTTACAGGGTTAGCCAGACTTGCCTTTATCGTTTGATAACTAACTGTAATAACGGCAATTAAAAAGGCCGACAGGCACGTAAGTAAACAAAGCCACAAAGGGAAATCTGTTTTATATGCAAAATTTTGTAGCCAACTATTCATTAAAAAATACGCACATGGGTATGAAAAGAGGATGGCAGTCACTGATAGTTTTATATAATCTTTATTAAGCTCCCACAGTACCCTTACAACATTTGCCCCCATTACCTTGCGTATAGCAATTTCCTTACTTCGTTGTTGCACCACCAGTAAGGTTAATCCGAATAATCCAAAAGACGCTATGACGATTATTAACGCTGTTAATACAGCCAGCAAACGGCTTAAACTTTGTTCATTCTTGTAAAGTGTATTTACCTGATCTTCAGCGAAGGTGTATTCAAAAGGTATACCCGGTACAATTTTTTTCCAGCAACTTTCAATAGCTGATATGCTACTTTTCAGGTTGCCTGGTTGAATCCTGATTGAGATAAACGTACCTACTGAATCAAGTGATATAGCTATGGGTTTAACTTGGGAGTGTAACGACTCAAAATTAAAGTCCTTTACTACGCCCACTATTTCAAATCGATTATCCTCCGCCCTTAACCCATTTAAGTTCCGGGTTATGATATGCTTACCAACAGGATTTTTTAAATCAAGCAAACGGACTGCAGTTTGATTCAGAATAACCCGTTTAACCTGTTTATTATCCAGGTTGCGCATAAAATCACGTCCTTCCATGAGCTTAATATCGAACGTTTTTAAGAAATCGAATCCACCAGTAAAATTGGTTATAAGATGTTCTACTGATCCAATTGAACTTTTAGCGGCGAAGGGAGATAAATAGCCTCCGCTACCTGGATAGTCAGAAGAAATGGTGGCATTAATGATGGAAGAATTTTGCTTGAGATCTGAGATAAAACGTATTTGTTTTATCACCTAATTTCTGTGATGGATCTGATATAACTATCACATTTTCTTTATTAAATCCGAGTTCTGCTTTTTGTAAATAGTTTAATTGCCGGTAAACAACCAGTGCGCAGATTACTAAACCGATAGATATGCAAAGCTGAGAAAGAATTAATGCTTTTCTGAAACTCAAAAATCCATTGCTTACCTGAATTTTCCCCTTAAGTGCAGTAATAGGTTTAAAAGAAGAAATATAGAGAGAGGGATAAACTCCTCCAAGAAACGCAACAACCACAAAAACTATTGTAACCAGGCTCCCGGTAAAACCATTAAAAAAGAAGCCCTGCGGAAACTCTACCTGCATTAAATTACTAAAAGGGACTAATAATACCAGGGTTAAGCCAATAGCTAACAATAAAGCAATAAAAGATATGAAGATGGACTCAGTAAAAAACTGTATCCGCAATGTTGTTTTTGATACGCCGAATGTCTTCTTTATGCCTACTTCTTTAGATCTCTTAATGGAGCTTGCGGTTGAAAGGTTAGTGTAATTGATACAAGCTATTAAGAGTAAAAAGAAAGCGGATATACTCAAAATATACACCTGAGTTATATTCCCGTTTGTTGTTATTTCACGTTCAAAGCTTGAGTAAAGATGAATATCTTTCAGAGCCTGCAATTTGTAATCCCAACGATTTCCTTTTGCCCTAAGCTGATCGTAGCTGGTACTGAAACTTGTTTGCAATTGAGGGTCCAGATGTGACTTCACAATTGCCGGGATTTTCAATTCAATTACTTGTGGATCCACACCTTCCCGCAAACGCATATAAGTATAATAGGTATTGTCTACCCAAATAGTTGACTTACTCCATGGGTCGGTAACATTAGAAAAGATAATATCGAACGGCATATGCGTATTGGTTGGCACATCCTCCGTTATACCTGTTATTCTACATTCTGCGTTCCATCCTCCAAATGTGATGGTTAATGTGTTTCCCAATATTTTATTTTCGTTGAATGCTTTTTTTCCGAAATATCTGATAGCTGCTTTATGAGTAAGTACTATAGTCATTGGATACAATAATGCGGTTCTAGTGTCTCCCTGTAGTAACTTATATTGAAATACTTCGAAAAAATTTGAATCGGCCTGTATTAAATGTTTTTCATTAAATGCATGCTCCATTATACCATTATTGCTTTTGCTTACAGTAATGTTCGAATAAGTCCAGATACGTGTACAGCTAATTATTTCAGGAACAGCAGCAGATATAACGGAGGCCAGTGGTGGAGGAGCCATTGACGAAGTGAAATCATTTCCATTCATCTTAATATCCGAATACATACGGAACACATGATCAGCATCAGGCAAATACTTATCATAACTCGTTTCATAACGAACCCATAAAAAGATCATTATAGCACTTGTGATGCCAACTGTAAGCCCACTCAAATTCAGAAAAAAGTGAAATTTATTTTTGAGTGCCCTGCGATAGAAGCATTTAAGATTAGCTTTAACCATTTCAACTATTAAACAAATAAATTACTTTAATCATTTTATTTACATAAACGCTGTCTTTTCCTGTTTCATTTAAAGCCCAACTTTAAACTCCCACTTGTTCTGGATTAATTAAATCAGCGTTAGGCTACCAAACTTGATGCCATCATATTAAATAACTATCTATCAGGATTTTAATTAAAAACTAATTTAACAACTGTTCGATAACGAACACCTACTGTACGCGATCATAACAGTATGAATTAATTTTGAACCCGACTTTTTTTAATTAACTCGATTTTCTTATATGTAAAAAAGTAATATGTTTTGGTAAAGCTACTTACTTGCACAAAGTCTCCCTTTTCTAAATCTTGTGCAACCTTAACAAAATAAGCAAGTAGCCATTTTATAATAACGAAATAACCGGGAAACTATCTGGAATAATTACTGAGTAAATTTATAGTAAATGTGGATAGGCTGTCGCTGTTTGAGAAACATAAAGGAATTCGTCCAGGAGCCATCCTGAACCCTGAGCTAAGAAAAAGAAAGCTCAGTATAACTTTCTTTTCCTTCTCAATCCATGAAGCCCCAAGTACCATTGAGGCTATCGTACCTAGCCTGTGAGGCCACGGGGATAAAAAATCACAACTTTAAATCTTTACTAATTCTGTTCAATCTCCTTCAAGCTAGTCATCTTCTTATAAGCCAGGAAGCCCTTAATATCTTCAAAGTGCTCGCGGACGCGTTTATTGCCAAATTCGAATACTTTTTGAGCCAGTCCATCTAAGAAGTCACGGTCGTGGGATACCAGGATTAAAGTGCCGTCAAAATCCTGCAAGGCCTCTTTGATGATGTCTTTAGTTTTCATATCCAGGTGATTCGTCGGCTCATCGAGGATCAATACGTTTACTGGTTCTAACAATAGTTTGATCATCGCCAAACGAGTTTTCTCACCGCCGGAAAGTACTTTAACCTTTTTGGTGGTATCGTCGCCGCTGAACATAAAAGCACCTAAAAGGTCTTTGATTTTTACGGTTCCATCACTTAACGGAATCTGGTCAATCGTTTCAAATACCGTTAGATTTTCATCCAGCAATGCAGCCTGGTTTTGAGCAAAATAGCCAATCTTGGCATTGTGCCCAACTTTTAAACCTCCCTCAAAATCAATCTCGTTCATAATGGCTTTGATCATGGTCGACTTACCTTCACCATTTTTGCCAACGAATGCTACTTTTTCTCCCCGCTCAATCACCATCGAAGCCTTTTCGAATACCACATGGTTGCCGTATGATTTGCTTAGCTCTTCTACAATAACCGGGTATTGCCCAGAACGTGGCGATGGCGGAAACTTCAAACGCAATGCTGAGGTATCGACTTCGTCGATCTGAATGATTTCGAGTTTTTCGAGCATTTTTACCCGCGACTGCACCTGCAAGGTCTTTGAGTAAGTACCTCTGAAGCGGTCTATGAATTCCTGATTATCGGCAATGAAGCGCTGCTGCTCTTCATAAGCTTTTAACTGATGCACACGACGCTCGGCACGCAATTGAAGGTAGTGACTGTATTTAGCTTTATAATCGTAGATCCGGCCCATGGTAACCTCAATAGTACGATTGGTAATATTATCCACAAATGTACGGTCGTGGGAAATGACCATCACTGCCTTGGCTGAATTGATTAGGAAATCTTCCAACCATTGAATACTTTCAATATCCATATGGTTAGTTGGCTCATCCAGCAAAATCAGGTCGGGTTTCTTTAATAAAATCTTGGCTAGTTCAATCCGCATGCGCCATCCGCCGGAAAACTCGGAAGTTTGGCGTGTAAAGTCCGTACGTTGAAAACCGAGGCCTTTTAACACTTTTTCTACTTCAGCATCGTAATTGATCTCTTCTACCGAATAAAACTTCTCGCTCAACTCTGATACACGCTCAATTAACTTCATGTAATCATCGCTTTCGTAATCGGTTCTTATAGTGAGTTGTTCATTCAGCTCATCCAGTTCCTTTTGCATCTGATGCACTTCTTGAAAAGCTTTCGAAGCTTCTTCGAAAACGGTAACATTGTCTTCAGTAAGTAAATGCTGTGGCAGGTAAGCAATTACCGCATCTTTTGGCCCCGTAACAGTGCCAGTAGTAGGTTTCGCTGCACCGGCAATTATTTTTAAAATGGTAGACTTGCCCGCACCATTTTTACCCATCAGAGCTATTTTATCATTCTCGTTAATCGGAAAGGTTACATCACTAAACAGGGTGGTTCCGCCAAAAGAAACGGAAATATTATTTACATTAATCACGAAATCAGGAT
>CBIHNR010000182.1:0-11306 GCA_966211215.1 uncultured Pedobacter sp. | reverse complement strand
CCTTGTTTCGGCGGAACTCTTCAACCACCTCGCCGCGGTTTTGCGTTGCGCCATCCAAATAAGAGTAGCGGATTCCTTTCTTATCCAGGTAATTGCGATAGATTTCCAGCTGCTTAACAAACTGTGAGAAAATAAGAACTTTGTGATTCTCGGCAAGCACGTTCTCAAGCGTATTGACCACGTTTTCGAATTTTCCAGATTCTCCCTCGTAGTCCCGGTCAATCATTTCGGGGTGATTGGCAATCTGCCTCAGCTTAGTTAAACCTTGTAAAACTTGCACCTGCGACTTAACGAACGTTCCGTCCTCCAGCGCCTTCAATAAATCGTTACGGTATTCGGACTTCACCTTTTCGTAGTATTCCGACTGTTCTTCACTCATTTGGCAATAAAACAGCTGTTCGGTTTTGGGAGGAAGTTCGGTAGCTACCTGATCTTTAGTTCGCCTTAAGATAAATGGCTTAATAAGCGCTTGCAATTTGCGGGCTTTTTCTTCGTCTTTTTTTCGCTCAATAGGGGTAACAAAGTCGTTCTGAAAAAAATGCTGATTCCCCAACAATCCAGGGTTGATAAATGACATCTGCGCCCAAAGGTCGTTAACAGAATTCTCTACCGGGGTTCCACTTAGAATAAGCTTATGCTGCGATTTTAATTGTTTGATGGCTTTATATGCCTTGGAATCGGGGTTTTTTATATTCTGACTTTCATCTAGAATAATGTAGTGAAAGAATATGCTTTTTAACAATTCAATATCAACACGGCTAACGCCATAGGTAGTAAAAACCACATCAAACTTTGCGAAACGCTCAACGTCTTTATTACGCATGCTGCCGGTATGCACTAATATGTGTAGATGCGGAGCAAACTTAGCGGCTTCGTTCAACCAGTTGTAAATTAAAGACGTGGGCATTATAATCAGGTTGGTAACATGAGCGTTTTTTGCCTGATTTTCTTCTTTTACCTTTTGTAATAGTGCAAGAGTTTGAACCGTTTTGCCTAAGCCCATATCGTCGGCGAGACAGCCTCCGAAATTATATTTTCGTAAAAATTGAAACCAGTTATAACCAGCCTTTTGGTACTCCCTGAGCGTCCCCTTAAAGTGTGAAGGAGGAGTTTCATCCTCAATCTCTTCGAAATTGGCCAGTTTTTGCAATTTCCTGTCCAACGTGATGTTCGCGAGGTCGCTGTTGGCAAAATCAGAAATTAGGCCAATATGGTGTTTTTTGAGTTTTAGGCCATCTGCACCCTTCTCGGTGAAGCTTAGTAGGTTACCATACTGCGAAAACCATTTTTCAGGAATCACCGCAATTTCTCCAGAGGGCAAGGTAAACTCCCGTATTTTATGAAGAATGTGATGCCGTAGATCCATGAAAGGCACTTGGTATGGCCCAAAGTAAACTATAGCATGCAGATCGAACCAATCATTGCCTTCCTTAATCTCAAGGTCGATCTTGCTGTTGCCAAACAAAAAGCGTTTATTCCCCTCGGCCTGTTCGATCGCAAATCCCAGATCTTTTAATCTATCATGATGCTCATTAAGCCAATTGATTACTGAGAAAGAGGCATCTGTATCCTCGTTTTGATTTGGTACAACTTCAAGGTTTACAAACAATGAACTGTTTGTTTCCAGCCCCATTGCCAGAAGTTCGTCCAGCTTTTTTTTCTCCCATGAGAGGGAGCGTTTTATGCGATGGAAAATATAATTGTCGCCTTGTTTCTCCATCCTAACCGAAACCTTATTCTCACTGCCAGCAGCAAAAACATAATTGGCATATTTGTAGTAAAGCTGAAGGTGCGAAACTCCTCCCTGAATATACATTACTTTTAGAACTGGGCTGGCATCAAATTTTTCGGTATTTATTTCAAATCCTTCAGCATAGACGTGATGTTTTTCGATAAGCGGCGCAACAAATCGCTCAAAATAGGTCTTCTCAGAAGCTTTTGGGATAGAAATGTAACGCTTGTTTAAAAATGGCTGAAGCTTTTTACCTTCCAAATCTCCATCAAAATGGTATAAAACATCATCTAAAAGAAGCCTTGCTGGATGATTGCAAACCACCTGGGCTTCCCTGAACATAAATTCAATCCGTATTCCCTGATATTTGATAGTTGGAAAATAGCGCGTCTCTTCCTCATTCCTCCTGAAATGAAAGAGTACAGAGGCCGGCTCACTTGCTAATGTTAAAGTCCGTTCAACCGGCCAGCCCTCCTTGCTCATAATGAATAAGGGTTTGTCCGTCAATAGTCCAAGAGCTTCAATCAGCCGTTTTTCAATTTTTGGCCTGATTGCAGCGAATAGGGTATCATCAAAAACCTTGGTAAAGTATTCAACGGGGCGGATGGGTTTTTTATAGAAGCGTTTTATGATATTGCCTTGCTCGGTTTCTTCTAATAGCTTTATAAGCTTCCAGTCGATCTCATCTAAAATCGCAGAAAACTCATTCGCCGTAGTAGTAAAAAGGCGTTGATAGGTTAAAGAAAAGCCTCCATCAGGATTTAGTTGAACCACATGAGGCTCAATTAGATAACCTAAATACTCATGAAAACATAAAGAATAAACTAACTTACAAGGCTTGGTACTATCAACACGTAACATTGGCAAATGCAAAAATAAAGCGGAAGCTAGGCTTTAAAAAAATGTTAAACTTAAGTAGATTTTTAAGCAAATCAAAAAATAAAGTGGCTTTGATAGCTTTTATTTAAGCACTGAAAAAACGATTTAATAAAACCTGCATGAGCAAAAGCTCACAAACGCCGATGAAAGTAGCAAGCAGGTTCTTTGTGTCCTTTTAAAAACAAATTAAACTTTCACAAAAAAAAGCGCCCTCTGGACAATGTCAGAGGGCGCTTTTTTTAAAGGTGTAGAATGCTGTTATTGATTATACAGTGGTTTTTATGCTTAATTCCTTCATTTGCTCTTCAGCGATTGTAGAAGGAGAGTCAATCATTACATCTCTTCCTGAATTATTTTTAGGAAAGGCAATCACATCGCGGATGGAATCCAACCCCGCAAAAATTGATACCAGGCGGTCAAAGCCGAAAGCAATACCTCCATGTGGTGGAGCGCCGTATTCAAAGGCATCTAACAGAAAGCCAAATTGTTTTTGTGCTTCTTCTGGGCTAAACCCTAAATGTTTAAACATTAAGGACTGCAATTCTCTTTCGTGGATACGAATAGAGCCACCTCCAATTTCTGTTCCGTTAATTACCATATCGTAAGCATTGGCTCTAACCTCGCCAGGCTTAGTATCTAATAAAGCAATATCTTCAGGTTTTGGCGACGTAAACGGATGGTGCATTGCGTGGTAGCGTCCATGTTCTTCGTCCCATTCTAGAAGAGGGAAATCGATAACCCAAAGAGGAGCAAACTTATTTTTATCGCGTAGCCCCAGGCGGTGTCCCATTTCTAAACGAAGCTCGTTTAATTGTTTACGAGCTTTGTCTGTGCCGCCCGCCATTACAAGAATTAAATCACCAGGCTCAGAGTTAAACGCTGATGCCCAGGCTTTTAATTGCTCTTCGTTGTAAAATTTATCTACCGATGATTTTAATGAACCATCAGTATTATGGCGCAAATAAACCAAGCCTGTGGCGCCAATTTGAGGGCGTTTTACAAAGTCAGTTAATTCATCAACTTGTTTACGGGTATATTCGGCACATCCTTTAGCATTGATACCTACAACAAGCTCCGCATTGTCAAAAACAGGGAAACCAGCTCCTTTTAATACATTGTTTAGCTCCACGAACTGCATTCCGAAACGAGTGTCAGGTTTATCTGATCCATATAAACGCATCGCATCAGCATAGGCCATGCGAGGCACTGCGCCTAAATCAATGCCTTTTACAGACTTAAACAAGCTGCGGATTAAACCTTCAAACAGGTTCAAAATATCTTCTTGCTCAATAAATGCCATTTCGCAGTCAATCTGAGTAAACTCAGGCTGGCGGTCGGCACGTAAATCCTCATCGCGGAAACATTTTACAATCTGAAAATAACGGTCGAACCCCGACACCATCAGTAATTGCTTAAATGTTTGTGGTGATTGCGGTAAAGCATAAAACTCTCCCGGATTCATGCGGCTAGGAACCACAAAGTCACGGGCTCCTTCAGGTGTTGATTTAATTAAAACCGGAGTTTCTACCTCAAGAAAGTTTTGGCTATCCAGATATTTCCTGATTTCTTGCGCCATTTTGTGGCGAAGTACAAGGTTGCTTCTTACCGGATTGCGGCGAAGGTCAAGGTAACGATATTTCATTCTCAGGTCGTCGCCACCATCAGTTTCGTCTTCAATTAAGAATGGCGGTAATTTCGCGGCATTCAAAATTTCAAGAGATGAAACCTTTATTTCAATATCACCCGTGGGGATTTTTGGATTTTTGTTCGAACGTTCAACAACTTTGCCGGTAACTTTAATAACAAACTCACGGGCAACTTCGCGGGCTTGCTCACCGATAACAGCATCCTCTTCCATGTTAAAAACAAGTTGAGTGATGCCATAGCGGTCGCGCACGTCAATAAAAGTCATTCCGCCTAAATCGCGAGACTTTTGTACCCATCCTGCCAGGGTAACTTCTTTGCCTAAGTCATTGATATTTAATTCGCCGCAGGTATGTGTCCTATGCATAAAATTGTGGTTAGAGGTGCAAAAGTAAATTTTTTCGTAAAGGATAAAGTATTTGGGCCCGAAAAAATGCCGTTGAATTGATTGGAGATATCAAAATGGAAGAAAAATCTACGGCAAAGGCATCTTGAGCGATGCCCTTTTATTTAACTTTTTGATGAGATTAACGCTTTTAGGCGTCTACATCCACATCTCCCTCAAAAACAAACTTCGCAGGCCCTTCTAAAAAAATATTACTAAACTTTTCACCGTCAAACTTAAAGCGGATATTCAAATTGCCACCTAGTACTTTAATGGGAGTACTGATAGGGCCAGTTTGATTCTTCTTTTTCGCCATTGCAAGTGCAACCGCAGTAACCCCAGTCCCACAGGCGTAAGTCTCATCTTCAACGCCTCTCTCATAGGTGCGCACGAAGTAGTAATCGCCAAAGTCCTCTACAAAATTGACGTTTATTCCTTCTTTTGCATAAGTATCGTTATACCGAATGGCTCTTCCTTCGGCAAACACGTCTTTGTCTTTGAGGTTAGTTGTTTCAATTACATAATGAGGTGATCCTGTATTTAAAACAGAGGCCTCTCCATCCACGCTAATCTTATCCACATCAATCATTTCCAGGCTAATGCGTGGCTCGGCTTCTGAAATTTTGGCATAATGCGGGCCGTCAACTGCCAAAAAGTTGGTTTCGTCTTTAATTACATCCAGGTCATGCGCAAATGCAACAATGCACCTGCCCCCATTCCCACACATACTGCTAGGCTGGCCATCCGAGTTGTAATAAACCATCTCGAAATCGTAACCATCTTTTTGCTGCAGAAACATCATTCCGTCTCCACCAATTCCAAAACGGCGGTCGCAAAGTTTGGCGATTAGTGCCGGGTTATGATGGTTTATGCCTGAATTTCTGTTATCTACAAGGATAAAATCGTTCCCTGCGCCCTGATATTTATAAAAATGTATCTTCATTTCTTTATGCAAGATTACAAATTGTGGAAGGAATTTTGCAGCTAATTTCAATAAATTGCCCTGTTATTATAAACCGGATGCTTTTCGGAACCTGAAATGCTTTTAACAATTTTTAACACAAAACCATGTACAGGGCCTTTGCAAAATCCGTTTTACTGGTATTAAATTTGAAAAGGAATTAAAACGAGGAAAAAATATATGAGAAAGATAGGAATAACTTTATTAACTGCATTTGTGGGTGGTGCAGTCGCCGTTGGCGGTTATAAGCTTATCGAAAGCAAGTACGCCGACAACATGACTCTCGAAGAGAGGCAAAAAGTATACTTTACCAATAACCCTATTAATGTGTCCTCAGCTGGCGACGTTGATTTTGTACAAGCTGCGGCTGCGGTAACTCCAGCCGTGGTGCATATACAAACAACTTATGGCAACAGCAATGCATCTTCTGGCGGAAGCCGTAACAGCGGGGACCCCTTTGAAGACATGTTCCGCGACTTTTTTGGCAACCCACGTGGCGGAGGGCAGAGGGCACCTCAGATGGCCTCTGGTTCGGGTGTAATTGTTACCGATGATGGTTATATCGTAACAAATAACCACGTGGTAGAAAATGCAAGCAAGATCGAGATCATTTTGCCGGATAACCGTTCTTATGAGGCGAAGATTGTAGGCCGTGATCCTAACACTGACCTTGCTTTAGTTAAAGTAAGTGCAACCGGGCTGCCTGTTGTTAAAATCGGAAACTCTGATAATGTACAAGTTGGCGAGTGGGTATTGGCTGTAGGCTATCCATTTACGCTCAATACAACGGTAACCGCAGGGATTGTAAGTGCTAAGGGCCGTAGTATAGGTATTTTAGGAGAGCAGAATAATCCGCGTAACTATAACTACAATAATGATGACAACCAGCCGAGGGTAAATTCCGCGATCGAATCGTTTATTCAAACCGATGCGGCAATTAACCGCGGAAACAGTGGAGGCGCCTTAGTAAATACTAAAGGAGAACTGATTGGCATTAACGCAGCTATTGCATCACAAAGCGGAAGCTATGAAGGTTATGGCTTTGCTATTCCGGTGAACCTTGCTAAGAAAATCATGGATGACTTTATCAAATATGGTAGTGTAAAACGTGGTTTTGTTGGAGTAACCTTCCGTGAACTAAACGCAAGCGTAGCGAAAGAGCTTGGGCTTAAGCGTATTAACGGATTATATGTTAATACAGTTGTTAGCGGCGGAGGAGCAGCGTCTGCCGGTATTAAGGAGGGTGACATTATAACTAAGGTTGATGGTAATACTATTATGTCTTCAGCAGATCTGCAAGAGCGGGTTGCGAGGTTGCGCCCTGGTGATAAAGTACAACTGACTTATGAGCGCGGTGGTTCAGAGCGTTCCGTTGCAGTTACGCTTAAAGGCGAGGAGACTGTTAAGAATGCCAATAACCTTTCATCTAAAGCCGTAGTAGAGAAACTTGGAGCAAGCTTCTCGCCTGTTACGGCTGCTCAAAAACAGCGTTATGGTATTAGTTCTGGCGTAGTGGCAAATAATATTCGACAAGGTGGATTGTTTTCTGATTATGAAATTCCAAATGGAACAATCATTACCAACATCAATGGAAAACCCGTTAGCAAGGTAGACGATATTAATGACGCCATTGGCAGTTCAAGAAATAATATGTTGCGTGTAGATGGTATTACTCCTGATGGCGCAAAAATAATATTTACAGTTCCCATAGCTAACTAATGTGTTAAATAACAATTTAAAGAAAAGCCTTTCGTAAATAGCGAAAGGCTTTTTTATTTTTGCCCAGTGTCAATTGCAAAGAGTTTAGAGTGGGAATTGAAGGGAGAGCACTTGGTGCTTCTGCCCCAAAAGGCGATGTATTGGAAGGAAGAGAAAACTTTAGTGGTGGCAGACCTGCATATCGGAAAGGTTGGCCATTTCAGGAAGGCCGGTATAGCAATCCCCAAATTACTGGAACAAGAGGACCTTAGTGTACTTTCCGACCTTATTTATGACTTTAATCCCGCCCGGGTGATTTTTCTAGGCGATCTGTTTCATAGTGAAATGAACAATGACTGGAACTGGCTTCAATTATGGAGCGGGTTGTTTCCTTCTGTTGAGATGGTTTTAGTAAAAGGGAATCATGACATTCTACATCCCTCCTATTATTCTGAAGCTGGTTTTGTTGTTGTTGATACATTTGCAACACGTACTTTCCTGTTCGTGCACGAGCCGCTCAAAATGGCTCAATTGCAGTTGGAGGAAAAGTATGTTCTGAGTGGGCATATTCATCCAGGAGTGAAGCTTTTCGGCATGGGAAGGCAGTCATTAAAACTTTCTTGCTTTTATTTTGGAGAAAATCAGGCAGTTCTTCCGGCTTTTGGAAGATTTACCGGAAAAAGCTGCCTTAAAACAACGAGTTCTTCGGTTATTTTTGGAATTCTAGGAAATCGGGTGGTGAGTTTGTAGCTTTTTTTGCGGAAGCAATAAAATTTGCGGCTTTTCAAGGACTTTAAACTGTTTTATATGATATAAATCATAAAAAAATGCTCTTTTAGAATGTTTCTAAATAAGTTTAATTTTTTGTCAGCGCAATGTAGCTTTATATATATTCGACCTAATTAAATACTTTTGTATTCCAAAAATTAACAAATCAATCAAAAGGTAATGAGCAGTTTTACTAAAGCTTTCTCGTCTACATTGGGGAAGAAATTGATTATGGGCTTAACGGGGCTGTTCCTGTCTCTGTTTTTAGTAGTCCATCTTATCGGTAACCTTCAATTGTTTAAAGACGATGGCGGCCAGGCATTTAATGAGTACTCTTATTTCATGACTCATTTTACGCCAATCAAGGTTATTTCGTACTTATTGTACGCTTCGATTATTCTACACGCAGTGTATGCGTTAGTTCTAACAACAGGAAATAAAAAAGCTCGTCCGGTTGGCTATGCCCAATATAACGGCGCTGCTAACAGTACCTGGAGCTCAAGAAATATGGGTATTTTAGGGACTATCCTGTTAATCTTCATCGTAATTCACATGAAGACCTTCTGGTGGGAATATCACAACGGGCCAATTCCATTCAAAAAGTATGAAACGAGCCTTACAACTGATGCAACTCCTGTTGTAACAGATCTTCCGGCTGAAGGAATCAAGCATTCTACTTATGTTAATGCTGAAAACAATACACAAGTTATTGTTGCTAAAGACCTTTATTCTGTAGTAAGCTTTGCATTCGATCAGTGGTGGTATGCGGCATTCTATGTTGTTGCCATGATTGCTATGGGTTTCCACTTGTATCACGGTTTCCAGAGCGGGTTTCAAACTTTGGGTTTTGACCATAGCAAGTACAAGCCTTTAATTGATTTTCTGGGCCTTTGGGTTTTCAGTATTATCATCCCGGCTTTGTTCGCTGCAATGCCTCTATACTTTTTCTTTTGTAAATAAAATTATCACCCAAAGGGGATTATAAAAAATTAAAGATGATTTTAGATTCTAAAATACCAGAAGGCCCTTTAGCCGAAAAGTGGTCTAAGCATAAATTTAACCTTAAGCTGGTTAATCCTGCAAACAAGCGTAAGTACACTGTAATCGTAGTTGGTACAGGGCTTGCAGGTGCTTCAGCAGCAGCTTCTTTAGCTGAACTTGGATATAACGTTAAAGCATTTTGCTTTCAGGATAGCCCACGTCGTGCGCACTCAATTGCTGCACAAGGGGGGGTAAACGCCGCTAAAAACTACCGTAACGATGGTGACTCTGTTTACCGTTTGTTCTACGATACCATTAAAGGTGGAGATTACCGTGCTCGTGAAGCGAACGTTTACCGTTTGGCTGAAGTATCAGTAGATATCATTGACCAGTGTGTTGCTCAGGGCGTTCCTTTTGCACGCGAATATGGAGGTTTGTTAGATAACCGTTCGTTCGGTGGTGCGCAGGTGTCGCGTACGTTTTACGCCCGTGGCCAAACCGGACAGCAGTTACTTTTAGGTGCTTACTCCGCATTAAATCGCCAGATCAATCTTGGTACCGTGAAAATGTACAACCGTCATGAAATGCTTGACATTGTTAAGGTTGACGGAAAAGCTCAGGGTATCATCACCCGTAACTTAATTACTGGTGAAATTGAATCTCATGCAGGCCATGCAGTATTGCTTTGTACTGGTGGATACGGAAACGTATTTTACCTTTCAACGAATGCAATGGGTAGCAACACAACAGCTATCTGGCGTGCACACAAAAAAGGTGCTTTCTTCGGAAACCCTTGCTATACACAAATCCACCCAACTTGTATTCCTGTAACTGGCGACCATCAGTCTAAACTTACGTTGATGTCTGAGTCATTACGTAACGACGGACGTGTTTGGGTTCCAAAATCAAGAGAGCTAGCTGAGAGGATTCGTAAAGGGCAATTGAAAGCTGCAGATATTAAGGAGGAAGACAGGGATTACTTCTTAGAACGGAAATATCCATCATTTGGTAACCTGGTACCTCGCGACGTGGCTTCCCGTAATGCAAAAGAAGCTTTTGATGATGGCCGTGGAGTTGGTACTTCCGGAAAAGCTGTTTACCTGGATTTTGCTGATGCGATTAAACGTTTAGGTAAAGCTGCAGTAGAAGCTAAATACGGAAACCTCTTCGATATGTACTATCAGATCACTGATGAGAACCCGTACGAAATGCCAATGCGTATTTATCCTGCAGTTCACTATACCATGGGTGGGCTTTGGGTAGATTATAACTTACAAACTACAGTACCGGGCTTATATGCGTTAGGCGAGTGTAACTTCTCAGATCACGGTGCTAACCGTCTTGGAGCATCTGCTTTGATGCAGGGATTGGCAGACGGATACTTTGTAATTCCTTATACTTTAGGTGATTATCTGGCAAATATTGGTCCTAAGCCAATTGATGATAAACATCCTGCCTTTGCTGAAGCGAAAAAAGGTGTTGAAGATACCATTCAAAAATTGCTTGCCCTAAAGGGTACTAAAACAGTTGATGAATACCACCGCGAACTAGGTAACATTATGTGGGAGTACTGCGGTATGGCTCGTAACGAAGCTGGTTTAACAAAGGCTATCGGCTTAATTCAGGAGCTTAAAGCGGATTTCTGGAAAAATGCTAAAGTGCTTGGAGCGAATGAAGAATTTAACATGTCGCTTGAAAAAGCTCACCGTGTTATCGACTTCATCGAGCTTGGAGAATTGATGGTTCGTGATGCATTAAACCGTGCGGAGTCTTGTGGAGGACACTTCCGCGAAGAAAGCCAGACTGAAGAAGGTGAAGCAAAACGTAACGATGATGAGTTCGCATATGTAGCAGCTTGGGAGTACAAAGGAGAAAATGTGCCTCAGGAGCTTCACAAAGAAGCATTAGTTTACGAAAACGTAAAATTAACACAACGTAGTTACAAATAGAAGAATCAAGAAACAAGAATCAAGAACTAAGACTCAGGCGCCAATAGCAAATTAGCAAGGAAGTCCTGGTTCTTGATTCTTGACTCTCAAATCTCAATAAAGATGAGCGGAAATATGAATTTAACCCTGAAAGTTTGGAGACAGAAAAACTCTAGCGACAAGGGCGGATTTGTTACTTACAAAGCTGATAGTATATCACAGGACATGTCTTTCCTGGAGATGCTGGATGTAGTGAATGAAGGATTAACAAAAAAAGGCGAAGATCCAATCCATTTTGACCATGATTGCCGCGAGGGTATTTGCGGAATG
>CBIHNR010000181.1:0-11353 GCA_966211215.1 uncultured Pedobacter sp. | reverse complement strand
ACCTCGCAAGGCACAAGATTTTTGTTTCTTTTCATCGAATGGAAAAGAAAAAGAAGGAAGTAAAGGTACAAATGGCAGTAGCTTGATCTACAGATTTGTACCCGGGGGAAGAAAGGTTCCAAACCCCTGCAATCCGCATATTTTTAATAAACTCATTTTAATATATCTTCTATCTATAGAGAAGTTTCATAATCTCGCCCTTTTCGTAGGCTAGGGTATTCTATCTTTAGGGACACTGCTGCATTAGATCTCTGCCGCTCAATAGAAGGCCTCGCTACATAACTCTTCAAATAAATTCCGTTTTCTTAATGCAGAATTACACTAGATAATTGGTCAATAGCGATGAAATTGCTTTCTTTTTTACTGTAAATGATTTTAATTGCTGAAAAAGCGAGTGGTTTTAGTTCTTTGTTGGTGGTTGTGGTGTGTGTAATGCTGTTTGCGTCTTTTTGGCTGGTATTTTTGTTTTTTTATTGCCCGCGACAGGTTATTGGATAGTTTAATTTGCCTGTGATTTGATTTTTTAACTATGTTTTCTTGAAAAAGTTAAAATTTTATTAGGATTTAAAATGAAAATCCATACTTTTATGTCAATAATAGTAAGTAATTCATACTTTTATTGTTAAACAACAACACAACAACACAAAAAACCAACCAAAATGAGTAAAAATGTAGTAAAACAATCAGGGCCCTTTGTGGTTCTAGCGCTTGCCGCGATTGGGGCGCTATTTATTCCGTCTCTTGCAGATTTCGATGGAAGTAAAGTTTACAATGGTGCAGACATCGCCTGGGTAATTGTAGCAACGGCATTGGTGTTTTTAATGACTCCTGGCCTTGCCTTTTTCTATGGTGGAATGGTGCATCGTAAAAACGTACTTTCCACAATGATTAAGAGTGTGGTGGCTGCGGGCGTAGTAGGCGTAATGTGGATCATCGTTGGATTTAGCCTTTGCTTTGGCGATTCAATTGGTGGATTTATAGGCGACCCAACTACTTTCCTTTTCTTTAAAGGTGTTAATTCTGGCGCTCCATGGAGCCTTGCACCTACAATTCCATTCACACTCTTCGCTTTATTTCAATTAATGTTCGCCATCATCACTCCTGGATTAGTGGTAGGTGCTGTTGCAGAACGTATCCGTTTCACGTCTTACGTTAGCTTTATCGTATTATTCGGATTGTTCGTTTATGCACCTCTTGCACACTGGAGCTGGCATCCAGAAGGTTTCCTTTTCAAAATGGGAGCTTTAGATTTTGCCGGAGGCACGGTAGTTCACATTTCAGCAGGTTGTGCTGCATTGGCTGGCGCATTAGTATTAAAACGCCGTAAAGCTCATTTGGCTCACCAGGAAGTTCCTCCAGCAAACATTCCATATGTATTAATCGGTACAGGTTTATTGTGGTTCGGATGGTTCGGCTTCAATGCTGGTTCTGCTTTAGGTGCTAATGGTTTAGCGGTTTCTGCTTTCGCAACTACTAACACTGCTGCTGCTGCGGCTGGTTTATCATGGATGTTCTTTGATGTTATCCGTGGGAAAAAACCTTCAGTCTTAGGATTTTGCATCGGTGCGGTTGTTGGCTTGGTTGCTATTACCCCGGGTGCAGGTTTCGTTGCAATTCCTCAAAGTATCTTCATCGGATTTATTGCTGCAATTATTTCAAACCTTGCAGTTTACTATAAACAAAAATCAACACTAGACGACACACTTGACGTATTCCCTTGCCACGGTTTAGGTGGTATCGTAGGTATGTTATTAACCGGTATTTTTGCAACAAAAACAGTTAACAGTGTAGGTAACGATGGATGGTTCTATGGAAACATGGATTTCTTCCTAACTCAATTTAAAGCAATGGTAATAGTTGTGGCTTATAGCTTCACTGTATCATTTGCTATCTTCAAATTAATCAATTTCTTCCAGCCAATCCGTGTGTCTTCTGAAGAAGAGGAACTTGGATTAGATGAGTCTCAGCACGACGAAAAATATGTTCAGGGAACATTATTAGTTAGCGAGAACGGTGTGGTAGTAGAAAAAAGCGCAGAGTAATCTTTTTAATTATGGAATAAAGAATCAACAACAAACAATCAAACGACTTATTTAACAATCAAACTCAAAAATTATGTTTAACAAAGTACTAGCTATCATTGCATTGGCAGGGGTAACCCATGCAGCCAGTGCACAAGATTCAGTTTCTACTCCTTTAACTATTTCAGGTTCAGTTGACGCTTATTATAAGTATGACCTGGAGAAAAGTCAGAATATACCTACGAGCTTTGCAACAGATCAGAATTCGGTTTCTTTAGGTATGATCGATGTTGCTTTAAAGAAAACTACCGGCAAAGCTTCATTTGTTGGGGAAGTTTCTTTTGGCCCTCGTGGACAGTATCAGTCTATTCTTAATGGAGATGGAACTGACGGAAATTCATTTCACATTCAGAATCTATATGCAACTTACGCTTTCACAGATAAGTTCTCTATGACTGCGGGTTATATGGGAACATTCGTTGGATACGAGGTAATTTCGCCAGTTGGAAACTTCAACTATTCAACTTCTTACTTATTTACCAACGGTCCGTTCCAAAATGCAGGGATCAAAGCTAATTACGCTTTATCAAGCAAAATAGGGCTAATGGCTGGTTTGTTTAATAACGAATGGAATGTGTATAAAGCAGATTCGTTACACGGCGTATCTACTTTTGGAGCTCAATTATCTGTGAGTCCGGTTGAAGGATGGAGCGCATACCTGAATGTATTGACAGGGTATTCATCTGGTACTATTTTTGACCTGACAACTTCTTATCAAATTACTGATAAGTTTAAATTAGGCTTAAATGCAGCTGACTGGGAAGCTGGCAAGGGTGCTGATAATGTGGGTTATACAGGCGTGGCCTTGTATCCTTCATATGCTATTACTCCAGGCTTCGGTTTAGGTTTAAGAGGCGAATATTTTAAAACCAAGAAAAATGGGGGTGTAGGATATGGTCCGATTGCTGATGAAGATGTAAAAGCTCTTACTATTTCTGCCAACTTGAAGTCAGGTGGCTTGACTTTCATTCCTGAATTCAGGTTTGATAATGCTTCTGTAAACTCATTTATGAAAGAAAGTGGTGCTCTAACCAAGTCAGCATCACAGTTTTCATTTGCTGTAGTATATGCATTTTAACAACATTAAAAAACGATAGATTAACAACAACAACGATACTAATTTTGGTTTAGTGTTGTGGAGATGGCCTGGCTTAAACACCAGGCCTCTTCGTTTTAAGGCTTTTTACTCAAGAGTAACAGCTCATTAACAACTACCTCCGTAACATATCTTTTAACCCCAGACTTGTCTATATAGTTGCGGGTATTAAGTTTGCCTTCGATGCTTATTTCGCTCCCTTTTTGAAGGTATTTTTCCGCAGTATTGGCGTTTTTATCCCAAAGTACCAGATTGTGCCATTGGGTTTCTTCAATTTTTTCACCTTTTTCATTTCTATAAGACGAGTTTGTGGCAATGCTTAGCCTTGCGAGTTTTTTTTCTTTTCCAATTACTTTGATCTCTGGGCTATTTCCTAAAAAGCCTGTTAAGCGTACGCTGTTCTTTAAATCGCTCATGTGATATTTGTTTTTAAAATTTTTGATTTCTGTTTGCTGCTGCCGAAAAGCAACGATACAAAGGTGAAGATCAGATAGGATGCTAGTCGGATGGTAATTATTTGTATTCGTTTATAAGCGTTTATACACGGATAATTGCTATTTTCAAATTCAAATGGAAAAACTTTGCCTCGACTGTGGTACTGAGATTAAAGGGCGCTCAGACAAAAAATTCTGCGATGATCAATGTAGAAACAATTACAACAATCGGCTAAAAATGGAAGATAGTTCGGTTGTAAAACAAATTAATGCGGTTTTAAAAAAGAACAGGGGGATTCTTCAAAAGTTAAATCCGGAAGGAAAATTGAAAATAAGTAGGGAAAAGTTAGCTCGGCACGGATTCAACTTTACTTATTTTACCCATACTTATGAGACTTATAAAGGTGCCGTTTACTTTTTTTGTTATGAATATGGCTATTTAAAACTCGAAAACGACGAAATCTTACTTGTTAAGCGGGATGAATTTTAGGTACCAACATATTTTCTGCAGCCTAATGTTTTATATTTGAGACCAACTATAATCAAGTATGTTTCAGGTAAGAAAAGCCATAGCCACCGACTTCGGAGCCATATTTAACCTCTATAAAAAAGTCGCTACCGAAGTAGGCGGTATTGCCAGGCTCGAAGATGAAATTACCGAGGCATATGTAGAAAACTTTATTTCAAAATCGATTTACTCTGGTATACAGCTGGTGGGTTTCGATCCTAAGCATCCTGAAGAAATCCTAGCTGAAATTCATTGCTATAAGCCAGCGCCAAGTGTATTTTCGCATGTTTTGTCTGACACAAGTATTGTAGTTCATCCAAAAGTACAAGGCAAAGGCTTGGGAAAGCTTTTATTTAACAAGCTGCTTGAGGAAATAAAGAATTCAAGAAAAGACATTCTTCGACTTGAATTAATTGTAAGAGAAAGTAACCATAAGGCAATATCTTTCTACCGAAGTATAAATTTCAGGATCGAAGGGCGTTTTGAAAGACGCATCGATTCAAGAAATGGAAAGTTCGAAGCCGATATTCCTATGGCATGGTTTAATCCTGATTATGAAAACCCTTATTTAAAGCATTAATTTTCCCAATATTTCTGAAGGCACGTGTTTCAAGTTTAACACCAGAAATCCATCCAGGCTATCGCTAAATTTAGGATCAGTGTTGAACCCGATAATTTTGGCATTAAGAGCAATGTATTGCCTCAGTAGTACAGGAAATTTTAGTTTTCTGGTTTCAATTCCGGTAATCAGGTTTTCAATCTCCTTTAAACTGGTTTCAGATTCTGTAATTAAGCCTCCATCTGCTTTTGAAAAATCAATTTTGAACTTTTTTCTAGGCTTAACGAAGGAGGCTAAGTACCCGTCAAAATGATGTTTGTTTATATAATCGACAAGTAGAGACTTTGAAAATTGCGAAAAGTTGTTGCTGATGCTAACCGGCCCGATTAGATAATGATATTTTTCAGGATATTGAATAAGGTATTTCAATATCCCCTTCCATAAAAGAAATAGCGGCAGTGGTTTTTGTTGATACTCTTTTCTTACCCACGACCTGCCGAGTTCCAGGCTTTTGGATAGTACTGGTGCAAGCTCTTTCTTCATCTTAAATAATTCTGAAAGATAAAAGCCGTGTTTTCCATATGAATAATATATTTCATCCCCTTTACCAATTCGATACGCACCAACAAGCAGTTTCATTTCGGTATCCCAGATAAATAGATGGTTATAGTAGATATCATACTTATCCAGGTCTATTGATTTGTTCGTCCCTTCACCAACCTCTCTAAACGTTAACTCGCGCAGCCGCCCGATCTCCTTTATTATATTCGGTATCTTGGCAACGGGTGTAATGTACACCTCATAACTTTTTTCCTTACAGACCAGGTATTTATTGAGAAATTTGATTTCGTCCGCGAGAAGATCTGAAGATATCTCATTCACAATTGGCCTTGGATGCCGCGTTATTTTAAACAGATTATTGTATTTGAACAGCTTCTGATGCCCTTCGAGCCCGGCACCTAGAGCGTAAGTCCTTGCCCTGAAATAGTCGAGCAGTTTCTTCGGATCGTTCTGGTAAGGCAAGTCGATAATTAATATTGGCTTCCCAATCCTGACTTTGATAACCTGTCCCTGTTTGTTAAACAATTCAGAGGGTAATTTGGCAGTTCTAAGCATCGGATGAAGTAATCCCAATATATTGAAAAGCAGTCCATTATTACCGCTGAAATAAATTGGGATAACAGGAGCCTTAGCTTTTGCGATAATTTTTCCAATTACGCTGTCCCATTTTTTATCTGTTACTTTATGGAACTCAGCTTGATAAGATGACACCTCCCCCGCGGGGAAAATTCCCACCGGAGTGCCGCTTTCTAGAACCCGAATCGTTTTTTTTATGCCACTGATACTTGAGATATGTTGAATGTTTTCAAAAGGGTTTACCGCAATTAGCCATTCTTTGAGGTTGGGTATTTTGTCAAGTATGAAATTAGCCATTAATTTAGTATCAGGCCTTTTTTTACAGAGTAGTTTTAGTAAGATTAAACCATCGATACCACCATAGGGATGGTTGGCGAGTGCAATAAAGGCTCCCTCGGTGGGAATGTAATCGAGTTCGCTTTCATCAAAGTCGATTATAACGTCCAAATGCTCTAAAACTTGGTCAATAAATTCAAGCCCGTTTAAGTGGCTAATGCTTTCAAATTTGTTATTAACTTCATTAATTTTCATCAACTCCATTAAAAATGACGATAGGCCAGGCATTGGAATTTTATCTATTCTGGTAGCCTTCTCAAATTCTTCCTTGCTGATCACCGTCATAAGCGAATTAAAATCTTGGTTAACGAATAAATTTAACGTGATTTTATTCTGATGATAAGTGATTTCCAAAATATAACCTAAATTTAAACCTTACTTAACCCTGCATCATGATTAATCGCATTAAAGAGCATTTCGGCTTCACAAAAAAAGAGCTGAATGGTTTAATTGTATTTCTGTTCCTAATCATTGCTACTAGTTTCTTCCCTTTCATTTACTCTTGCTTCAAAGAACCCGAGGTTTACAATTTTGACAATTTTAAAAAGGAAATAGCGGCATTTGAGGCATCAGCAGTGAAGGAAGAGGAGGCACGTTATTACAAAAAATACGATAAACGGGATTATGATAAGCCAGCGAAACCACAATATTTTTCCTTTAATCCTAACGGGCTGTCAGAAGAGTCATGGAAACGCTTGGGCCTAAAGCTCTGGCAAATCCGAATGATTAAAAATTATGAATCTAAAGGAGGAAGATTTAATAAAAAGGAAGACCTTCAAAGAATTTATTCCATTAGGCCTGAAGACTACACACGCTTAGAACCATATATTAACATTCCAACAAACTTTTCCGACCGAAAGTTTGATAAAAAATTTGAGTCAGGTTCAGGTTTTAAAAAGAAGTTTGAAATGGTAGATATCAATTCGGCTGATTCTGCCCAATTAGAAACGCTGAAAGGCATAGGTGCTGCATTTGCTACTCGTATCATTAAGTATAGAAGCAGGTTGGGCGGTTTTCACAGCCCTGAACAGTTAATGGAGGTTTATGGGCTTGACTCTGCAAAGTATGTAGCTTTGAAGGAACAAATCAGCCTCAGTCAAACTAGTCTGCAGAAATTAAATGTAAATACGATTTCATTAGAGGAACTCAAAAAGCATCCATACTTAACATATAAACAGGCAAACGCAATTATTCAGTACAGAAAGCAGCATGGGTTATACAGATCATCTGAAGACTTAAGGAAAATCATCATCCTGCCGGAAGCTGCAATTAAAAAAATTGAACCTTACTTGGCCTTCTAGTTTGTGAATCTAAGTATGTGAATGTTGCCCGTGGAACCTATTTACACTTGCAACTTTTCTTTTGGCAAAGCGTTATACATACTAACCAACCCAAAACCATTATGGCTGCTTATCCTACCGATGCACATTCGCCTGATCTAGAAGGGCTGCAATTAATTACTTCCATGGTTCGTGATTTTGCAGAAAAGCATATCCGTCCGCATGTAATGGAGTGGGATGAAAATCAAATTTTTCCTGTTGATACATTTAAAAAGCTGGGAGAACTTGGCTTAATGGGAGTTTTAGTGCCAGAGCAGTACGGAGGAGCCGGTCTTGGCTATTTTGAATATGTAAATGTGATCGTAGAGTTAGCCAAAGTTTGCGGCTCAATTGGGTTATCGGTTGCCGCACATAATTCATTGTGCACAGGCCACATACTTACATTTGGCAACGAAAACCAAAAAAACAAATGGTTACCCAAGCTGGCTTCTGGAGAGTGGATCGGAGCATGGGGGCTTACTGAAGCGAACACAGGTTCTGACGCGCTAAATATGAACACAACTGCCGTTTTGCAAGATGATCATTATATAATTAATGGTTCTAAAAATTGGATCACACATGGAAAATCAGGTAATGTAGCCGTAGTTACAGCCAGGACTGGCGAAAGAGGAAGCGCCTCAGGAGTATCTGCCTTTGTTATTGAAAAAGGTACGCCGGGATTTAGTCACGGTAAAAAAGAGAATAAGCTGGGCATGCGTGCGTCAGAAACAACAGAATTGATATTTGATAACTGCAAGATTCCACGTGAAAATCTTCTGGGACAAGAAGGCGGCGGTTTCAGGCAAGCAATGAAAGTTTTGGATGGGGGGCGGATTTCTATTGCCGCCCTTGCCTTGGGAATAGCTAAAGGTGCTTTTCAGGCGGCCGTTAAGTATTCGAAAGAAAGAAAACAGTTTGGCCAGCCAATTTCGAATTTTCAAGCCATTGCATTCAAGTTAGCGGATATGGCAACTGAAATTGAAGCCGCGGAACTGCTGATTTTAAATGCTGCTTCTCTTAAAAATAGGGGAGAGCCGGTTACTAAACAATCGTCTATGGCCAAATATTACGCATCGGAAATGGCTGTGAAAGTTGCTACAGAAGCTATCCAGATTTTTGGCGGTTATGGCTATACAAAGGATTTTCCAGTTGAAAAGTATTTCAGGGATGCTAAGCTGTGTACTATTGGAGAAGGGACTTCTGAAATTCAAAAAATTATTATATCCAGAGAGATACTAAAATAAATTATGTGGCGTGAGTTTTAAAGTACTGATATAAAAACAAAAAAGCCCGTTATTGATAAATAACGGACTTTTTGAATCTTTTAAAGAAAATTTGCAGAGAGAGCGGGATTCGAACCCGCGATACCCTTACGAGTATACAAACTTTCCAGGCTTGCTCCTTCAACCACTCGGACACCTCTCTGTTTATGTTATGTTATGTTATTTGCTTTTAGATATCTATAACCGTCTATTGATTTATAGAACATCTCTCTTTTAAAAGCCTCACGTCTAGTTTCAAATTGTTCAAAATAAAGAATAGCCATCGGGCGTCGATGTTTAGTGGCTTTAACATCTCCTTTATTATGTTTCAACAATCTTTTTTCAAGATTTTCAGTACTACCATAGTAGTATTTCCCATCCTTTTGGCTCTTTAATATGTAACTATAAAACATACGTTATTCGAACCCGCGATACCCCTTACGGGATACAAACTTTCTCCAGAGGAGTCCTTCGGACCAGGCTTGCTCCTCAACCACTCGGACACCTCTCTGTTTAAAGAGGAGCAAAAGTATAAAATAGAATGAATAAATAAAATCTAATTGAAGATATTTAGAACACAGACTTCGCGGGGGCAGCCAAAGGTGTCTTACTTAGTTCGCCACGAAGATTAGTTTCAAGCAGGCGACTCATCCTATCAACAGTGTAACCCCTCCCCAATAAAAACATTAGCTTAGTAACGGCGGCCTCGTAAGTCATATCGTATCCACTTATTACACCCATATTTTTTAGCGGCCGACTGGTTTCGTATCTGCCAAGTTCAACTGTACCAACCTTACATTGTGAAATATCAAGAATAATTTTGCCGGCTTTAATTGCAGTTTGCAGGCAATCTAAGAACCATTTATCAGTGGTTGTATTTCCAGCCCCGAATGTTTCAAGAATGATTGCTTGCGTTTGAGAATTAACGATTGCATCAACGGTCGCCTTGCTAATACCCGGATACAGTTTTAAGACAGTAATTGAGTTGTTTAGCTTTTTATGAGCCTTAAATACGCAGTCTTCACATTTTCGGATACTGACATCATTATAGCGTAAATGGACGCCAGCCTCTGCAAGTACCGGATAATTTGGCGATCTGAATGCCTCAAACTTTGCCGAATTATATTTAAATGCCCTATTGCCTCGAAATAACTGAAAATCGAAGTAGATACAAACTTCAGGGACTCTTGCAGTTCCATTTAATTTAGCTGATGCAATTTCTAAAGCGGTAATTAGGTTCTCTTTTGCATCCGTTCTTATTTCACCGATAGGCAATTGCGATCCAGTAAAAATTACCGGCTTATTTAACCCCTCTAACAAGAAACTTAATGCAGATGCCGTGAATGCCATGGTGTCTGATCCGTGCAGAATCACAAACCCATCGTACAGCTCATAGTTCTTTTCAATCAACTCAGCCAATTCGATCCATATTTCAGGACTCATATTAGATGAATCTATAATTTCAGAAAATGAATGAACTGTTATTTCGTAAGGAAGGCGTTGAAGTTCAGGGACATTGTCTGTAATGTGGGCGAAGTCCAAAGGCTTTAAAACACCCGTCACCTTGTCAAAAACCATTCCTATAGTTCCCCCGGTGTATATAATTAAAACCTTTGTCATCGAAATTTTACTAAAATTTTCCTAAATATAAAAAAGGAAACGATTTATTAAATATTAAATATGTCTTTTGAATTTTCTGTGGTGATTTTTGCAATCTCTGCAATATTGGTGTTTTTCAGCTCTGCAATTTTGGCTGCAATATAAGTTAAGTAACTGCTCTCGTTAGGTTTCCCTCTAAAAGGAACAGGCGTTAAATAAGGAGAGTCTGTTTCTAAGACAAGGTGTTTCATGTCCACGTCTGAGATAACCTTGTCCAGCCCTGAGTTTTTATAAGTAACAACGCCTCCAATTCCTAAATAGAATCCCAAGTCAATTATTTTGTTTGCCTGCTCTAAATTGCCAGAAAAGCAATGGAAAATTCCGCGTAGCCTTTCGTCTTTATTTTCTAGTAAAATCTCATAAACTTCGTCAAAAGAGTCTCGCGAATGGATTACAATCGGCAGGCCCAGGCTTTTCGCCCAATCTATTTGTGTCTTAAAGGCTTTTCGCTGGATTTCCAGAGTGCTTTTGTCCCAATACAGGTCAATCCCTATTTCTCCAATAGCATAGATCTTATGTTGCGAGATAGCATTATAAATAATGTCCAATTCCTTTTCGAAGCCATCTTTCACATCGCAGGGGTGTAGGCCAAGCATGGGAAAACAATGTTGCGGATATTCATTTGTCAGCCCCATAACCAGTTCGATGGACTCCGAATCAACATTTGGAAGAAACAGGCGCTCAACATTGTTCTCTAAGCAACGTTTCATGAGCCCAGCTCGTTTAACGCCATCCTTTTCATAGTACAGGTGTGTGTGTGTGTCCGTTAAAACCATTTTGGCAAAGTTAAAAAACCTGCATTAACAACGTATGAATTAATAGGTTTGGTTTCAAAGGAGCCGAAAAAACAAAAAGCCCGCCCAGGGTGGGCAGGCTTTTTGTTTTTTCGGTATTTAAGAAATTACTTAACCTCTTCGAAATCAACGTCAGTAACTGCATCGCCTGCATTTGAGGCGTTGCCA
>CBIHNR010000180.1:0-11502 GCA_966211215.1 uncultured Pedobacter sp. | reverse complement strand
AAAATTTGATTTCTCGAAATATAAAACGCTTACCGATGCTGGTGGTTCGGGAGCCCTGCTTTCATTAATGGTTGCCAGGCATCAGCCACACATAACATGTACCAGCTTTGACCTTGCTCCTGTTGAGCCAATTGCCCAGGAGAACATTCGACAACATCAACTCCAGGAACGGGTTAACACAGTAAGTGGAGATTTCTTTGCCGAGCCAATACCTAAAGCTGATATTGTAGTAATGGGCAACATTCTGCACGATTGGAGTGAAGATAAAAAACTGCAATTAATGAAAAAGGCTTTTGATGCCCTGCCTTCCGGCGGAGCCTTTGTGGCTATTGAAAACGTCATTGATGATCAACGAAAACAAAACGTATTTGGCTTAATGATGAGCCTCAACATGCTTATTGAAACGGGAAAAGGTTTTGATTACACTTTTCAAGACTTCAAAAAGTGGGCAAAAGAAACTGGGTTTTCATCAACGGAAATCATCCCATTGGCTGGGCCGGCCAGCGCAGCGATAGCTTATAAACCCTAGTTTTAATTATTCATTGCAGATCAGATGGGCAAATGAATTTACTTGATTTGCCTATCCCTTAAGCTTCGTTTGAGAAATAAACATTCCAGTCTGGCAAACAAGTTCTGCTGGCTCTCAAACGGTTCTATAAATGATGGGATTGATGATATCTGCCAGAAAGGCCTATTCTTAGCAGGCTTTAAAAATAAAGGCCCAACAGAATTCCAGCGATAATTAAATAGGGCGTCCTTATTTTAGTGAATGTAAGTATTAAAAAGGTGGATACCACCAGGCTAACAGGCAATAGGTGCAGCCCAATTGGTTTTAACAGAAATATAAAAGCTGCTATAATGAAACCTACTGCCACAGCATTAATTCCTGAAAGGGAATTTTTGATGCGGGAGATCTTCTTTAAATCGTTCCAAAAAGGGACAAAGAACAATACCAGAATCAGGCCAGGCAAATTAATGCCTAAAGTTGCCACAATGCTGCCAATAACCTGCCCTCCAACCGAAGCATTGGCTGCCTGTTTCATAACCATAGCGCCAACAAATGATGTGAATGAAAATGTAGGCCCAGGCAAAGCTTGCTGAAAAGCATATCCGCTCAGAAACTCGTCAGCCTGGAGATAATGTTTCATCTCTACAAACTCCGTAAACATCAGTGGAATAAGCACATGCCCGCCGCCAAAAATCAAACTTCCATTTCGGTAAAAGTTTTCGAACATACGAATGGGCAAGCTAAACGGGGATGTTCTGTTAATGATGGCACCTAATGAAGCGAACACCAATAATACTCCAAGGAAATACAATATTTTGGTTCGATTAATGCTTGAAAACAACTTCACCCTTATAGCATCTTCCTCTGTGCTTGTTTCCAATGCAGAGGAGATAATCCCCCCAAGCAAAATCAATAGTGGAAAAACATACGCATTTTTCAGGATCAGGGTAACTACCACAGCCGCCGCAGCTAAAAACACGGAGGGCTTGGTTTTAAGTACCGTTTTGGCTAACGAAAATGCGGCATAAGCTACAATTCCTACTGCTATAGGTTGTACATATTTTAAAACCTGGCTAAACTTTTCTTTCTCGTCAAACACAGAGTAAGCTACTGCAATAACACACATTATTGCTGCAGATGGAATTATCCATATAAAAAATGTTAAGAGGGAAAGCCAAAGTCCGCCAACTTTGTAGGCTATTCCTACCAGAGTTTGCGTTGACGAAGGCCCGGGCAAAACGTGCGTTAAAGCATTCAGTTCCAACAACTCTGTTTCTGTGATATAATGCCTTCTTTTGACAAAGTCTTTAAGCATGATAGCCACATGCGCTTGCGCCCCGCCGAAAGCGGTAAAAGTAAAAAGTGTTACATCGCGTATGAAAAGGAATTGTTTCGCTGTCACATTAATCGTCTTCGTAATCCAGCCCCATGGCAGAGTTATAAACTGATTGTAATTCAGAAAAAGCATGATTATCTCGGGCGGCCCGTGCAACCTGCATGCCTTTTTGGTAAGTGGAGACGGCATCATCTTTACGGCCAAGCTTCTCGTATAACTTACCCAGGTGGTAATAAGTCCCTACGTAGCCTTCGTGATTGTTTGTAAGGTCCTCAAAATATCTTAAAGCAGCGTCAGTATCGCCTCCTGATAAATATTCGGTAGCTAAGGCATATTTTAAAAACGGGTCGTTGGGTTCGTTGTTATAGAACTCCAAAAGCTTCTGTAAACGGTTTCCGTTCATTAGTAGTGGCTTTTTAATTATATTTTGTTTTGGTTAAAATTCCAAAGGCAAAATTTTGTGTAAGTTTGCAAAAAAGACGAAACATGAAAATATTGGTGTGTATTAGTAACGTCCCGGATACAACGACAAAAGTAACCTTTAACAGCGATAATACCCAATTCAATACAACAGGTGTTCAGTACATTTTAAATCCTTATGATGAGATTGCCTTAGCCAGGGCTTTGGAATTAGCTGAAGGCGGAAAAGGTAGTGTTACTGTTATTCATGTTGGTGGCGCTGCTACAGAGCCCACTATCCGTAAAGCTTTGGCTATTGGAGCTGACGATGCTGTGCGAATTGATGCAGAGCCTCTTGATGGATTCTTTGTAGCAAACCAGATTGCAGAATATGCAAAGGATAAAAATTTCGATTTAATCTTTACCGGCCGTGAATCAATCGATTATAATAACGGGCAGGTTGCCGGTTTAATTGCTGAGCTTTTAGACATTCCGGCTGTTTTGATAATTAAACAATTGGATGTTGAGGGAACCTCGGCCACTGCCAGAAGAGAAATTGATGGCGGAACAGAAGTTGTTTCTGTGGCTTTCCCGGCTGTTTTTAGCTGCGCTGAGGGGGTAGCCGAGCCTAAAATACCAAATATGCGCGGAATCATGTCGGCACGAACCAAGCCCTTGCAGGTAATTTCAGCCACAGATACCAAAGCCTTGTCCAGAGTTTTAACGTATAGTACGCCTCCGGCAAGAAGTTCGGTAAAGTTATTTTCAACTGATGAGTTAGATAAGTTGGCTGAAGCCTTGCATGCCGAAGCGAAAATAATTTAACAGCTCTCAACAGAATCCTAACAAAATAAAAACTTATTTCCTTTTTAAGGATTAAATGGTAATATGCCAGTTTTAGTATATGTAGAAAACACGGGCGGACAGTTTAAAAAATCAACTTTTGAAGTTGTTTCTTATTCTAAAGCTATAGCCAATGTATTGAACACCACACTTACCGCGGTTTCGATTGGAACAGTTGCAGAAAATGCACTTTTGGAACTGGGGAAATATGGTGCAGATAAAGTGATCTCGGCAAATTCTGAAAAGTTAAATGCTTTTGCGGGTAAGCCCTATGCTTCAACTATCGCCCAAGCCGCTAAGAAAGAGAATGCAGAAGTGATTGTACTGGGCAATTCTTTTAATGGTAAGGCTATTGCCCCTTCGCTGTCCGTGCAGCTTAATGCGGGAATCGCAAGTTCAGCAATAGAACCTCCAAGGGTTGAAAACGGGCAGTTTATAGTAAAGACTGCGGCATTCTCAGGTAAAGCTTTTGCGGATAAACAACTTCTGTCTGAAATTAAAATTATTACACTTAGTCCTAATGCTTTTCAGGCAAAAGAAACCCCTGTACAGGCAGCAACAGAGCAATTTGAACCCGAATTAAAAGAATCTGACTTCAAAATTTCGGTTAAAGAAGTGGTTAAAGCTACAGATAAAGTACCTTTGCCTGAAGCAGAGATTGTGATTTCTGGAGGGCGAGGGCTGAAAGGCCCGGAGAACTGGCATTTGGTTGAAAATCTGGCAGAGGTTTTAGGCGGCGTCCCCGCATGCTCCAAGCCGGTTTCTGATGCTGGCTGGCGCCCACATGAAGAGCACGTTGGACAAACAGGTATAACAATAAGCCCTAATTTATATGTGGCTATTGGCATTTCTGGCGCAATACAACATTTGGCGGGTGTTAACTCTTCTAAGACTATACTTGTTATAAATAAAGACCCTGAAGCACCGTTTTTTAAGGTGGCAGACTACGGAATAGTTGGCGATGCGTTCGAAGTGGTTCCAAAATTGATAGAAGTATTTAAAGACTTTAAAGCAAAAGGATAAGCCTTGATGGCTTTATACTCATGAAGAAAATTAAATTAGATATTGTAGGTTTATCGTATAGTCAGACGCAGTCTGGGGCTTATGCATTAGTATTAGGCGAAGTTAACGGACGAAGGCGGCTGCCTATCATTATCGGTGGGTTTGAGGCCCAGGCAATTGCCATTGAAATTGAGAAAATGACACCTAGCCGCCCTCTAACCCACGACCTATTCAAATCTTTTGCGCAATCGTTTAGTATTCAGATAGAAGAAGTTATAATTTACAATTTGGTAGATGGCATTTTTTATGCAAAACTAATTTGTAATGATGGCAAAAAGTCAGTTGAGATTGATGCCCGTACTTCTGATGCTATTGCTTTAGCGGTACGTTTCGAGTGCCCAATACACACTTATGAATTTATTCTTGCTACTGCTGGAATTATGATTGAAGGAAATGATTTCGTTTTTCTGGAAAATATAGAAACTCCGGCCGAAGAGAAATCACCTTCAGCACCAGGAAGCTACGCATCCTTAACTGATGAAGAATTGAAGGAAAAACTTCAACAGGCTTTGGCAGATGAGGCATACGAAAAGGCGGCAAGCATTCGTGATGAATTGAGCAAAAGAAAATCTTCGTAAATCCCCTTATAAATTGGCATAAAAGAATCTTATCCATATTTTACGTAAAAATTTAACCCATTTTTATCATTATATGGAGAGATTTTCTGGCATTTTGGGTATTCTACTCATTTTTGCAATAGCATTTTCAATGTCAAACAATCGGAAGGCCATTAACTACAGGCTTGTGCTTTCCGGTTTTGCTATCCAGATCCTCCTAGCTGTTTTTATTTTAAAAATTCCCATAGGCCAGAAAATATTCGCCTGGCTTGGCGCAGCTGTTACTAAAGTTCTCGACTTCTCGCAAGTCGGGGCAACTTTTGTTTTCGGAGCCTTGGTTAATCGCGAATACATGGGTAAGGCTTTCGGTAAAGGCAATGAGTTTGTGTTCTTTTTCAGTATTATCCCAACAATAATCTTTGTTGCTGTATTGGTGAGCGTGGCTTATTACCTGGGAATCATGCAACGAATAGTAAAGTTCTTCGCCTATATTGTTTATAAAATCATGGGCGTTTCTGGCTCTGAGGCCTTATCTAATGTTGCCAGCGCATTTGTAGGGCAGGTTGAAGCTCAGATCATGATTAAACCTTATCTAAAAGGCATGACGCAATCAGAGTTACTGGCATCAATGGCTGGTAGCATGGCTTGCATTGCCGGCGGGGTTATGGCCGTTTATATTGCCTTAGGCGTACCCGCAGAATATCTTATTGCTGCCAGTATTATGGCAGCACCTGCTGCCCTTGTAATTTCGAAAATTGTTTGGCCGGAGACTCAGGTGTCGGAAACTAAAGGGACAGTGTCGCTCGAAATTAAACGAACCAATGCAAACCTGGTTGATGCCATTTCTCATGGAGCTAGTGATGGTTTAAAGGTTGGCTTGAATGTTATTGCTATGCTGATCGCCTTTATTGCTATAATCGCCCTGCTGGATTATGTACTCGGATGGATTGGCGCCGGCATGGCTAGCATTGGTTTTTCGCTATCGTTTATCGGTATTGATGTTGCGCATTTAAGCTTAAAACAAATCTTGGGGAGCATTTTTTTCGTATTTGCCTGGGCTATGGGTGTTCCGTCTAAAGATGTAACCACTGCAGGATCATTAATGGGCACTAAAATGGTGATTAATGAGTTTGTTGCCTATCTGGATTTAGCGAAAGTAAAGGGCGCTATCGACCCAAAGACACTAATAATTACGAGCTTTGCCCTTTGTGGCTTTGCTAATTTCAGCTCCATTGCCATACAAGTAGGAGGAATTGGCGAGCTTGCCCCCGAAAGGCGTACAGACCTCGCGAAGCTGGGAGTAAAAGCATTAATATGCGGTACACTGGCATCTTATTTATCTGCAACTATCGCAGGCATTTTAGTCTAGCAATTTTAAATATTAAAACCTTATTTCAGGGCCCCACATGCATGATGTGCCTGTATGATGGGGTGCTGAAATAAATTCAGCATGACGAGGCGGGTTAGAAGCGCGATACATAAATTTTATGTCATGGGTAGTTTTATTAGCTAATAACCTATGGGCAATTCATGAATTTCTCCTTTAATAAAAACGGTTGCATCTTGCTTACAAATTTTTATCATAGGCAACTGTGTCTTTTTAAATAATTAGTTAACAATTTCTATTTTCATTTTGTACTAAGCTTCTTAAAACAAAGAGAAGCCTTATATATTCCTGGCCTAGTTTTTTTTTACTTTTCTCTTTGATAATCAAAAGATTAATACATATCTTAAAGATAAGATATTTGAACACAAAGCTTGAGCTCTCCAGCTATAAACCTATACCCCGCACGTCCAGCGGGGTTTTTTATTTAATATCAGTTTCTGAATTAATTTAACAAAGTAGCAACGGAACAATCCATTGATTAAGGAAATAGCAAGTACTCTAGTAGTTTAATAGCCTTTGGAGCTGACAATATTTCCTGGCGAACTTTAAACGTTTATGGATACAAGGGCCGTTTTGGGAATTTTTCAACCCATTAAAAAGCAAGTAGATGGAACTAGCGCAATAAAAAAAGCCAATTATTTTATCAAAATGGAGAAACAAATCCTCAATTAGTACATAACAATGAGCTTAAATTTCCGTTTAATTAGATAGGAGTTTTTAACCATGAAGACATTTAATTACCTTTCGGCCTTAATAGCCTCACTGATAATATCTTTTAGTGTGGGCCCCGCATATAGCCAATCCAAAAAAGAAATCAGAGAGAAGAAAAAAGCCGAGGAAATTCAAAAATTAATTGATCAGAAGAGATTTACCTTTATAGTACAAACTGTACAACCGATGCGCGGCGGAACGGTATTTAACCAATCTACCGGGTTCGAACTTACCGTTAAAAAAGATACCCTGAACAGTTATCTTCCTTATTTTGGCCGTGCATTTACGGCTCCTATGAATTCCACCGATTCTCCCCTTACATTTACAACCACTGAGTTTTCTTATACCGTAGAAAAAAAGAAAAAGGGCAGCAAAGACATCATCATAATTCCGAAGAACCGACAACAATATTCCCGAAGAATGTTACTCAATGTATCTGAACAAGGCTACGGCACGTTACAGATTACTGCGGATAATCGCGACCCCATAACATACACTGGCTATATCGCCGCTCTGAAAGATTAGATCAGGGCGCCTTGTACCCTCTTAAATACAACATTATCTCACTGCTATGTGGCATTCCCAATGTATGCCCAGGAATTATCTTTAGATATTTCTGCAAATAAACTTCAATTATCCCGTTTAACACCCTCGTGCGCGATTCCCGGAATTCTTCATCGATGAGAAACTTGCCCAGGTGCATTTTACCTTTTTCATCTACCACTACGGTAAAGTTGTGAGTGAAATCCTTATAAGCACCTTTAATTATAATTTTATAATTCGGATTAAGATATTCTTCAGCTTTGCTGGGATTCATAATATCGGCAATACTGTGAGACTGCTCAACCTTTACTCCTGGATTGGTGCTTGTTAATTGCACCGGATTTCGGGCGGCAAAACAGCTATCAGGATTTTTAGGATTGCGATTCGCCTTGGCAATTAGCGATTTTACATATACAGTATCGTGGGGCCTCGGGCGTTGTAAAATCTCGGGATTGATCTTATTTCTTTTGATGTAATCTTCAGAAAAGAACCTCATGTATACATTTGATTTCTCTTTCGAAATCTCTTTATTTTCGACCATAAGCAACTGAAAAACCAGGCTATCTTTATTTATGGCTTTCAGCCTGATCCATTCCCGGGCTACGTTGAAAACAGAATCATGGTCAAAGTAAATAGGATAATGCAGAAATTTCTTTTTAAAGGGGCTATAGACCATAACCGAATCCTCAGACATAAAGCGCAGAATCCACTCCGGCTCTTGCTGAAATCCGTACCAGTTAAAGCTGTAACCATTACTAAATTCACGCCTTACTTCGATGTACTTAATACCGACATATTCACTAAAAGAAGGCCTTGACGGTTCGCCAATGCTTCCACGATTACAGGAGGTAGCCAGCCCGACAACAAAAAGTAATATAAACAGTTTGATTGAAATATGATTTTGCACAGGGGGCGAAAATAGCGAATTATCGTCGTTTACATCAAGTTACAACTCCATAATCTCGTACCTGTAAGCCCCTTTTACCAATCTGATAGGCTGCCCCAAATCCTCACTTAGAATCTTGATGAAACAGCCTCCATAATAAAACATAAAGGCCGAATAAAATACAAAAAGCATAATAAGTACAATAGAACCGGATGCACCGTAGATTGTGCCAATATTGCTTTGCGACAATCCCCAATGTACAATTAGCTTTCCTATGGTAAATAGAATGGCAGTGAGTACTCCACCTGAAAATGCAATGCGCCATTCGGGCCGTCCGTCGGTTAAAAATCGAAAGACAACCGTAAACCATACAGAGGCAATAAGCATAAAAACACACTCATTGAGAAGATTATTAAGCACTTTGCCCGAGTGCGGAAAAACATAATCTATGTAATTACCAATAAACGCCTGGGCGCCTTCGGTAATAAGGCCCAATAGAAAAAGAATGCCAGCAAGTAAAATAATGCAAAATGAGCGGAACCTGCGGCGAAGGCTAAATACGATTCCTGCATCGGCTTTTATCCTTATCCTCCATATCTGATCCAAAGAATTTTCAATGACCATAAACAAGGTGGTAGCCACAAAACAAAGAAATATAAATTCGAATATTGTTGCATAGCCATCATGGGTAATGCCTCTGATGTTTATAATTGTAGCCTCTATCTGGTTAGCGCTATCATCCCCCATCATGATGCGCAGCTTTTCTATTAAACTTGAACTTAATTTACCCGGCCGCAGAAAAAAACTAAGTAATTGAATGATGATCAATAAAATAGGTGTAACAGCAAAGGTTGTAAAAAAAGAGGTAGCTCCTGCCATACGAAGAGGGTCATTACGCTTTAGCTCTACAAGCGACCGCTTGAATAATGCTAATAAATGCGTTGCTGAGACAGCCTTATTTTTTAGGGAAATAGTTATTGACAAGGTTGTAAATGGCGTTAATTTAGAAGGCAAAGTTAAAATCAATAACCAAAAACCATGCACCAAAGATTACAGTTGTTGATTTTGTTTACTTTGCAGATACAAACCCTAACACATGAAACCTTTGATTGTTCTGATTATCAGCTTTTTTACTTCGCTAGTTTGTACTAAGCTTATTGCAGGGAATTGGCTGCCGGTTTTGGCTGGCAATGCTTCAATGGCTGTTATGCTGCTATTTACATCAATCGGACACTTTGCTTATTCAAAGGGAATGGAAATGATGATGCCTGCATTTATTCCTCTTAAAAAAGCTTTGGTATGGCTAACAGGATTTATAGAGATATTTGCCGCCATTGGCTTATTGATCCCCAGTGTACGGGAATTAACTTCAAGGCTCTTAATTGTATTTTTTATATTGATACTTCCGGTCAATATACAGGCAGCTATCAATAAAGTTGATTACCAGAAAGCCACTTACACAGGCAGTGGGTTAAGCTATCTTTGGTTTAGGGTGCCGCTTCAATTACTGTTTATTGCCTGGGTATGGTATTTCGGTATCTATTTATCCTAGCTTTACAGACGTCATAGTTAAAGAACCTCCAACTGCTTTATCATTAAAAAAAGAAACCGCGTCGTTTTTGCTTTGTAAGCCCAAAGAATACATCAGGGGTAAATAGTGTTCTGGAGTAGGAATTGCCAACATTGCTTCTTTACCTAAACTTTGGTAGTTGATTAAAGCCTGATGTTCACCGTTAAGGATGAGAGATTTGAATTTATCATTCATCTCGTTTGCCCAATCGTAACCTCCACCATTAATCATTTCCCAACTTACCATTCTTAAATTGTGTACCATATTTCCGCTTCCGGCTATCAGTACCCCTTTCTTGCGTAGTGCATAAAGTTCCTTGCTTAATTCATAATGGTACTTCGGGCCCTTGGTATAGTCAATACTGAGCTGTAAAACAGGTATGTTTGCATTGGGGTACATATGCCTGATAATTGTCCAGGTACCATGATCCAGCCCCCAGTCGTGATCTAGTTCAACATGTGCAGATGTTAGCAATGACGCTGTTTCTCTGGCTAATTCAGGATGTCCAGGTGAAGGGTACTGGACAGCGAATAACTCCGCAGGGAAGCCTCCGAAATCATGAATTGTTTGAGGATTCTGCATAGCAGTAATTTTAGTGCCTTGGGTAAACCAATGAGCTGAAATTACCAGCACTGCTTTAGGTACCGGAATTTCCTGAGCCATTTTTGCCCAACGCCGGCTAAATTCGTTATCCTCTATACCATTCATTGGAGAGCCATGCCCAATAAAAAGCACTGGCATTAATTGATCCTGTTCCGCTAATCCCTCTGTAAATTTCCTAAAAGCGCTTAATGTTGTCATGGCTTTATCTCCTTGAATAATATGGTATACATGCTGTCCTGCAGCTTCCTCAATTATTTTTGCTGTGCAAATTGCAATCTTAAATCAATGGTTACATCTTTACCAACGGTTGCTCCGCCAGCTTCGGTTAAATTATTCCATTTTAATCCGTAATCGAAACGATTAATTACTGTAGATGCTTTAAAACCAGCTTTTGTATTACCGTAGCCATCTTTGGCAATGCCACCGTAAGTAACGTTAAATTTCACGGGCTTAGTGACTCCATGAAGTGTTAAGTTACCGTTCAACTGATACTTGTTTCCAGAAAGTTTCTTAAATGAGGTGCTTTTAAAAGTCAGTGATGGATATTTCTCAGCATCAAAGAAATCAGGGCTTTTCAGATGCTTATCCCGGTTTTCATTGTCGGTATCGATGCTATTAACGTCTACTGCAAAGTTTACTTCTGAATTACTGAAATCCGGAGTTTTAGTAGTAACAGCGCCATCAAATTTTTTAAACTGACCCTCTACTTCCGAAATAACCAGATGGGTTACCGAGAATTTCACAGAAGAATGCACCGGATCTACAGACCATTTTGTTTGTGCGAATAAGGCTGAGTTAATTAATAATGCAGCAGCTAATATTAATGTCTTTTTCATGTCTTTGAGTTTTTCTTTTTTGATTACCATAAAGGTAGAACACATAAAGGCCTAGCTCCATTGATATGGGATAAGAAATGGTATTGATGTAGATCAAGTGGAGGGGGAAAGGTGTGAGGTATGAGGTGTGAGGTATGAGCGGGTTAGCAGTTAGCTATTAGCAGTTGGCCGGGAATATGTAATAGCAAAAAACAAAACCCCAAAATGAGAATAACAAAAAACACCCACCAAAACCCCAACAAAACCAAATTTAAAAAAAAC
>CBIHNR010000179.1:0-11538 GCA_966211215.1 uncultured Pedobacter sp. | reverse complement strand
ATTGCCCGCACAGAAACCCTTTATTCTATTGTTACCTACCTTAATAAAAGCGGAACTGCCGGTGCGCCTATACGTTATATGGCTTACCCAGGAGAGTTCCCGGTATTTGATTACTCTAACGTGAAGCCAGCAGCCCATCGGGTAACTGCTTTTCTGGTAACAGGTTCTTATATTCATATTAAAGGCCTCGATGTAAAAGGAGTTCAGGTAACTATTACCGGCCATACACAAAGCGAATGCTTTAGAAACGAAGGCAGCAATAACATTTATGAGGCATTAAAAATGCATGATGGAATGGCCAATGGTTTTTATTTAACTAAAGGAGGCAATAACCTTATTTTAAATTGCGATGCGTATCGTAACTGGGACACTGTATCAGAAGATGGTTTGGGAGGTAACGTAGATGGATTTGGTTGCCATCCTTACAAACAAGGTTCAGGTTGGACTGGAAATGTGTTCCGTGGCTGCCGTGCCTGGTTTAATAGCGATGACGGTTACGATTGCATCAATGCCTTCGAAGCAATTACATTCGAAAACTGCTGGTCGTTTTGGAATGGATTTTCACCTTCATTCCAACCTCTGGCTAACGGATTAGGATTTAAAATAGGAGGCTTTGGAGTTTCCACTACGCCTACAGTTCCTGCAACTATTCCACGCCATATTGTTCGCTTCTGCCTTGCAGCTCATAACAGGACAGCAGGTTTCTACGCAAATCACCATTTGGGTGGAAATGACTGGATTAATAATACAGCTTATAACAATCCGATCAATTATAATATGCTTAACCGTGCCTCTAATTATCAGTCAGACGTGGCTGGTTACGGCCATACCTTGTATAATAACCTGAGCTACATGCCAGGTTCGTCACACATGGTGAACATTAATTATTCTCAATGTACTGCAAGTAATAATTCGTTTCAGCTAAGCAATATTACCATCAGCGATGCTGATTTCACAGGCGTGAATGAAAGCCTGCTTACTTACAACCGCCATTCAGATTTTACTTTGTACTCAAATTTGGCATTTCTTCGTCTTGTATCAGGAAGTGACCTGATAGACAAGGGTATCAACCAAGGCTATACCTTTACCGGCGCCAGCCCTGATCTGGGTTGTTTCGAATATGGAATTAGCAAAAGCCCTATCGCGTCGGGGCCAGTTATACAATAAGAATTTGCATTTTAGTGATTTTAGTTAATGAGGGCGCCCAAGTGGCGCCCTTGTTGTTTGGATTTTATCGAAAATATCTTGAAATATTTTGAGTTTCTGGGTATCGGGGAGTCTGGAGACTCCTTTTTATTCCTGAATCCGTAGTGGCGCTTTTGCTTAACACTACGGACAGTGGGGGACAGTGGGTGGGCTCTGCGAAACATCGAGTTATAGTAGTCGTCCATCCCATTCAAAATCTTCAGTTGATAAAAGCGATACTTTATCAGAAAAATCGGGATGCTTTGTATTAATCAAATAATTACTCTCCCAATGAACCAAGGCCGAAGGTACTTTTAATATTAAACTGCTGTTACTCTGATACCAATTTGAACCCAATTCTTGTAGTTTGGGATAATGGTTTATAGATTTCCAATCTGCAGATAAGCCTTCTAATTTGATTTCTGTAATATCGTTATCTTTGATATCTAGTTTTATGAACAACAATTTATATCCATGCCTGACATCAATTGCATTTCGGTGTGCAACTAATTCCAAGGTTGACAACGCAATTGAGCCTCCTGTGTAAACAACAAATTCTTCATCTTTATTCCATCGGTTGGCGATACCAGATGCGTTTAAATTTTTAGAATATTTATCCCTTCTGATATTGTATACAATCATGGTTATGCGTTTTCACCATATTCAATAGCCGTCAGCCTATTGTCGATAAATTTTATTCCGGAAATTGTATCTAAAAATTCAACAGGAGCTTTATTATCTAATAAGTAATTTTTTACAGAAAGCCACTTTTCGAAATCTTCAGTGTTATCGAACACATCCATTCCATGTTTATATAATGAAAGTATTGAAATAATATGTTCTTTAATATTGCCTTTAAGAACTATATCATTCTTTTTTTTATAATTTCTAAAAGTTCTTGGAGTAATATTAAGCCAGTTAGATAAAATAATATCATTGAGTCCAATAATTTTGTCTAAAAGCTTAATGAAATCCTTATTCAATTCAGTTTTTATTGTATAAAAATAAATTTTAGAAAAATCATTTAACGAAGGAATTTCTTCAATGATTCTTTTTTGGTTTTTATCCAGAGCCGCCAGTACCATAATTAAAACTTTTATTGAATAAATTTAAGGAATAATTTCTGCTGTTTAAAGGAATTTTTTCCTAGCACAGTAGGGTTGTTTTACGGATGAAAAAAAGATCGAAATTGATAAATCCTGTTAATATCTAAACCGTTGTGACGCTTTCGCTTAACACTACAGACAGTTCAGTGTTGGGTTCGGTTATAGAATAAGGATTTGGATTTCAGTGATTTAAATAAGATATTTTGTAATATTTTGAGTTTCTGGGTATCGGGGAGTCTGGAGACTCCTTTTTATTCCTGAATCCGTAGTGGCGCTTTTGCTTAACACTACGGACAGTGGGGGACAGTGGGTGGGCTCTGCGAAACATCGAGTTATAGTAGTCGTCCGTCCCATTAAAATCTTCGGTTGATAAAGAGATACTTTACCAGAAAAATCGGGATGCTTTGTATTAATCAAATAATTACTTTCCTAATGAACCAAGGCCGAAGGTACTTTTCTGAATATTTCAAATAGGTGTTTATCTAAAAAAAAACTTAACGAATATTTAGAAACTGTTTAAAAACGGGAGTTTAAAAATATTATAAAAAAAGCATCGCAAATTGCTCTGAAAACTATTGGTTTGAAATTGCAAGACAAATCAATGAAAACAGAGATCCTAAGCGATGCTCAATGGCAAATAATAGAAAAAAAATTAGTCGCACCAAATCGAAACAGAAAATATCCTCTCCGTGAGATTTGGAATGGCTTGTTTTATCTGCTGAAGACGGGTTGTCAATGGCGTATGCTGCCAGCTAACTATCCGCCTTGGACATTAATTTATTATTACTTTTCGAAATGGCGGGATACCGAAATATTGGAAGAAATCAATACCGTTTTAAGAGAGAAAATAAGACAATCAGCAGGCCGTAATGAACAGTGTTCCGTTGGCATAATCGATAGCCAATCCGTTAAAACTACACGTAAAGGTGGTTTTAGGGGCATTGACGGAATAAAAAGATTAATGGACGCAAGCGACATATCGTGGTGGATACTTTGGGCAACATCGTTAGTGCGTTGGTGCATCCGGCTAATATTCATGATAGCAAGGGAGCCGATTTGACCTTAAAAAACCTGAAGGAAAACATTCATGGAATTAAGGCCATTTATGCCGACTGCGGTTACCGTGGTAAATTAACAGAAGCAGCCAAATCAAGCTATGGCTATGAACTAAAAATATCACCTAAGATTAAAGAGGAGACACTTGGAAAAGTTAGTCCTAAGCGATGGATAGTAGAAAGAACATTTTCATGGTTGGAAAACTATAGAAGGCTAAGTAAAGACTTTGAGTTTCTGTTGGAGTCTTCCCAAGCTATGATTTATTTAGCGTCCATAAAACTATTATTGAACAAAATTTAAACAGTTTCTTAGCTCTTTTAACGTTTTTTACAACCAAATAGGCTAAAAATTGTAGTATATAGTAACTATTAATTCGATTACAATCGATCCCTCCCTATAATGTATTCTTACGTTTAATAGGACGCACCAATAGTCCAACCCCTTCCTATCCAAAAGCTGGCAACCTGAATAGTATTGCACTTAAATTTTAATTAAAGGCGATATGGTGAGATGTATACATAGTTCTTTTCGGAAGTATTATCAAGGATGATACTTCCTATCAGTTTAGGTCAGGAAAAAGCTAATCAAATTCTATATTATGAAATTACTATTAAACCAGGTATACTGCCTATACCTGCTGCTATTATGTTTATGCCTGGGAAGCATAAATAATGTAGCATACGCACAGGATCAAAAGGTTACTGTTAAAGGTAAAGTAACCGATGACAAAGGCGAACCTCTCCCCGGGGCAAGCATTAAAGTAGTTGGAACGGCACAGGCAACTTCAACCGACGTAAACGGTATGTACAGCATAACCGTTGAAGATAAGTCTACCTTAAGCGTTTCATTCATTGGTTTTGATACTAAAACCGTTCAGGTAAATGGAAGCACGAATAGTTTAAATGTTATTTTAGGTAGCGCAGGCCAACAACTAAGCGAAGTGGTAGTGGTTGGCTATGGTACCCAAAAAAGGTCGGATGTTACGGGCGCTGTTACCTCGGTGCCAAAAGAGCGCTTTTCGCAAATACCTGTTACCAACGTGATGCAAGCTGTACAGGGTGCCGTAGCTGGGGTGACAGTAACTCAGGGATCTTCTGTTCCGGGAGCACAACCTTCGGCATTAGTTCGGGGGCAAAATTCCATTACCGCTGCCAGCGCCCCGTATGTTGTTGTCGACGGAATTCCACTGAGTAAGACTGGAGGGTCTCTAAACGATATCAATCCTAATGATATCGCTTCTATGGAGATATTAAAAGATGCTTCAGCCGTTGCTATCTACGGAACAAACGGAGCCAATGGGGTGATCTTAATTACAACAAAACGTGGAAATGTAGGCAAGCCCTTAATCCGTTATAATGGTTACGCCGGCTTTGAAAATATGGCACATATTCTCGAACCCAGAAGCGGTCCGGAATACGTTCAAAAATATGCGGATTGGCTAAGGCAAACCGGACAAACACAAATTAACCCTGTTCCAAATGCTGCAGAATTGCCCAATTACAATGCAGGGATAACTACCGATTGGATTGACGCTGCAACCCAACAAGGAGTATTGCAAGATCATAACTTAAGTGTATCAGGTGGTTCGGAGGACACAAAATACTTTATTTCAGCCGGCTATCTTGATCAAAAAGGCGTTGTAAGAGGTTATGAATACAAAAGGGCAAGTTTTCGTTCCAATCTGGATGTTAATGTAACCAGGTTCTTAACAATGGGTACTTCGCTTTTCTTCACCCATAATAATTATGATGGAGGAAGGGCTAATCTTTTATTTGCCTCAGCAATGAGCCCTTATGCACCGATTTATAATGCCGACGGCAGTTACGCCATTTTTCCAATGGCTCCAGAACAGCTATTTACTAATCCATTACTAGGTTTGGTAACAAATCGGGTTCAGAGGAGCGCCAATTTAAATGGTAACGCATTTGCTGAAGTTAAGGTCTGGAAGGGAATAAAATACCGCTTAAATGCTGGCTACACTTATTTTCCGGAGAGGAGTGCTAGTTACACTGGCAGGCAGGCAAATGACCTGGTTGGTACCGCAACTACTCAATATTCAGAAACGAATAGCTACACTTTAGAAAATATTCTGAGTTATAACAAGGATTGGCAAAAGCACCATGTCGATGTAACCTTACTTTACAGCGAACAACAAAGGAAATATTCAAGATCAAATGCAGGCGCTGTAAATTTTGTAAATGATGAACTAGGCTTTGATAACTTATCTGCGGGAGCAACTCAAAATAGTAATTCATATGCAGACCGTTATGCATTAAGGTCACAAATGGGCCGTGTTAATTATTCATATAATAGCCGTTACCTCTTTACCTTAACTGCCCGTAGAGATGGATCTTCTGTATTCGGAAGCAATACCGACAAGTATGGCGTGTTCCCTTCAGTCGCTTTAGGATGGAACATCAGCAGGGAAGACTTTATGCAGAAGTTTGATTTCATCGATAATCTTAAACTTCGCCTTTCTTATGGTAAATCCGGAAACGAAGCTATCGCCGTATATCAAACAATTACCTCAAATGCCTCTGTAAGGTATCCATTTAACGGAGTGGCAGCCACCGGTACTTTCCCAAATTTGTTAGGTAATGCCGATTTGCATTGGGAGTCAACAATCGGAACCAATGTTGGACTGGATTTTTCTGTATTAAAAAATCGAATTTCTGGTTCCATCGATGTGTACCATAATAAAACAAAAGATCTTTTGCTTTTTAGAAGTCTGCCTATCGTTACAGGTTATACCAGGGTACTTGAAAATATTGGTAGAACAACTAATAATGGTATAGACCTAAGTATCAGTTCAAAAAATATTAATACTGGAAATTTCAGGTGGGAGAGTACCCTTAACTTTTCATCAAACAGAAATGAGATTGTCGACTTATATGGCAATAAGCAAAGCGACCTGGGTAACCGATGGTTTATTGGAAAGCCAATTAACGTTATTTACGATTTTCGATTACAAGGCGTTTGGCAAACAGGTGAGGACCCATCAGGGCAAGATCCCGGGGCAAGGCCTGGCGACTTGAAATTTGCAGATTTAAACAATGATGGCCGGATCACTCCGGATGGTGATAAAGAGATTATAGGGCAAACGGGCCCAAAATGGACAGGCGGCTTAACCAATACCTTCCATTATAAAAACTTTCATTTAAACATATTCATTCAAACCGCGCAGGGAATGACCCGCAATAATAACGATTTGAACTATGCTGATGAGACAGGTAGGCGTAATACTCCGGCAGAAGTGGGTTATTGGACCGCCGAAAATAGAAGTAACACTCGCCCTTCATTGGCTTTCAATAATACCCGTGGCTATGGCTACGCTTCGGATGCGAGCTATACCCGTATTAAAGACGTGACTTTGAGTTACGTTTTCCAACCTTCCGTTCTTAAAAAGTTAAGGTTGGAAGGACTTACAGTTTATGCCAGCGGCAGAAACCTGGGCACTTTTACCGATTGGATAGGTTGGGACCCTGAAGGCAACTATGCGCCAAGAGGTTCGGGCGATTGGACTAACAATTACCCTGTAAACCGATCAATTGTGTTTGGAGCGAATATTTCGCTTAAATAGAAGGCCATTAATGAACATTAAGATGAAAACGAGGACAATACTATATATCAGCATTCTATCATCAATGTTATTGTGCTGCAAAAAGGACTATCTTGAAGAAAAGCCTTTCTCCACTTACACGCCCATAACCCTGAAGGACTCATTAGGTTTTGAAGCCTCTCTAGTTGGGCTGTACAATCACGTAAGTACAATTTTTACCTGGTCTGACCAACAAGGCTGGTTAAGTGTATGGCAAGTGGGTACCGACGTGGCAAACGCCACAAATAACCAACAGGGAATTGAGATTCCTTATTATAACTATAACCTGTTAACATCCGAAGATGGCGCAGCTGCACGTATGTGGAACCGGTGCTATGTTTTAATCAATTATACCAATACCATAATTAATGGAGTTGAAAGCCCGGATGCAACCGGCTTAAGCCAGGCTGGAAAAAATAGGGTGGCAGCAGAGGCCAGGTTTTTCAGAGCCTATGCATATAACACGCTGGCAACTTTGTACGGGGGCGTGCCACTAATTACCCAGGCTCTTACCGGCCCTAAAACAGATTTTGTACGTGCTCCTTTGGCAGAAGTTGAGAACCTGATTGCTGAGGATTTAGTATTTGCAAGAGATAATTTGCCAGATATTACGGCAGCAAAACCTGGCCGTGCCCACAAATATATGGCGATGCAGTTATTGGCCGAAGCCTACTTGCGTACCAACAAGCCTGCCGATGCAGAAACCCAGGCACAGGCAATTATAAGCAGCGGAAGATTTAGCTTAATAAAGGCCCGCTACGGGGTAAAGGCAAATCAGCCTGGCGACTACTACTTTGATATGTTTACTTATGGCAATCAACGCCGCACCCAGGGTAATACCGAAGCCATATGGGTTCTGGAGCAGGAATACCCAAGAATTGTTCCCGGTGGTAATACCGAAAACGCACAACACCGCCGTGTGTGGGGGGCTGCCTACCATAATGTGCCCGGATTAGTTCTCTCTGATTCGACCGGAGGCCGCGCACTTGCCCGTTTGCGTTTAAGTAATTGGGTAATATACAGGTTGTTTGCAAGCGATGATATTCGTAATTCCAAATACAACCTTCGCCGCAGATATTATTATAACGACCCCACCAGGCCGGCTACCTTCGGACAGCCAGTTCCCTACACCGGTCCGGATACCTTAACTAATCTGGTACCTCATATCACTAAATGGTATCAATTTGACCCTAATGATACCTTCGGCTTTGCCATGATTAAGGATTTTATACTAATGAGGTTAGGCGAAACTTATCTGCTTTTGGCAGAGGCTCAGTTCAAGCAAGGGAAACTACAGGAAGCCGCTAACTCCATTAATGAGTTAAGAAGGAGGGCTTTTGCGAATTATCCTGCCAGCGGGCAAGTCCAGGCTTCAAATATTACATTAGATTTTATTCTTGATGAAAGGGCAAGAGAGCTTGTTGGCGAAGAAAACAGGCGTATGACACTTATGCGTACCAAAACCCTGGTAGACCGCGCTTTAAGGCTTAATTCCGGCGATGCGCAAAAGCCAATCACTGGTTTAACCGCCAAGCATCTTTTATTACCTATTCCGTTAATTGAAATACAGCTAAATAAAGATGCTACTTTAGAACAAAACCCAGGTTATTGAGTCACCCTAACCTCTACCTTCATGGTGTAAATGCGTGATATCATGCTGACTGAATTCAGCAGGACGAGGCGGGTGCCTATCGAAATATTTGGATATGAATTCCTGGAATCCTGCTAAGCCCCCGATACCTGTGTTGATCTTTGTTTCAACACAGGTATTACTAGCCCGGAAAGTATTTACGATTTGGCTGTCGAAATCAGTCAATAAGCCACAAATAGCTATTCTAACGTCTATTCGGGTCATTTACCCCCCTCTTAATGTGAGTTTAACCACTATCGTCCTTGCCTGCTTTTTTTATAATTGTACCTGTAACTTATAAGATGTAGCTCCTTGATTCAAGAAAGCTAGGTATAGAGTTTACCAATTAGACACCAATACACTTTTAGATTAATTACACTTAGATGTTGAAGCAAAAGCTATTTCGAACAGTATTTATCGGAGCGTTCTTATTCACTTCCATTGTACTCTGTTCATTTAAAAATCCAGAACGAAAACCACCTTTTGAAATTGGAAAAGAGAGCTTCCTGTTAAATGGAAAGCCATTCCAGATTAGATGCGGAGAACTTCATTTTGCACGTGTCCCCAAGCCCTATTGGCGGCACCGGATAAAGATGATGAAGTCCCTTGGGATGAATACGGTATGCGCTTACCTGTTCTGGAATTTCCATGAGCGTACGCCCGGTGTTTTTAAATGGGATGGCGAAGCCGATATTGCCGAATTCTGTAAAATAGCCCAGGAAGAAGGTTTGTGGGTTATCCTGCGCCCGGGCCCTTATACCTGTGCAGAATGGGAAATGGGCGGCTTACCCTGGTGGCTGCTTAAAAACGACAATATTAAACTTCGTACCAAAGACCCTTTATATATAAATGCTTCCCGTAAATATCTAAAAGAGGTGGGAAGAGTTTTGGCCCCTCTGCAGGTAACCAATGGCGGTCCAATCCTAATGGTTCAGGTTGAAAATGAGTATGGTTTTTATGCCGATGATGCCGAATATATGGGCTTAATGAGGCAGGCTATTGTTGATGCCGGATTTAACGTGCCGCTTTTTGCATGTAACCCTCCATACCATTTGAAAAAAGGGTTTCGCGATGACCTTTTCCAGGTAGTTAATTTCGGGTCTAACCCTCAGGCATCATTCAAAACATTAAAAGAAGTACAGCCCCAAGGCCCGTTAATGTGTGGAGAGTTTTATTCCGGCTGGTTTGATACCTGGGGAACTCCTCATAACTATGGCAAAATAGGCCAGTATTTAAAAGACATGGAATATATGCTGCAAACAGGAGCTTCCTTTAGCATTTATATGGCGCATGGCGGAACTTCATTCGGTTTCTGGGCAGGTGCAGACCGCCCTTTTAAACCCGACGTATCCAGCTATGATTATGGTGCACCTGTTAGCGAATCCGGGCAAGTAACAGAAAAATTTACCGCCACCCGTAATTTGATTTCAAAATATCTAATGCCCGGAGAACCAGCTTTACCAGAGCCTCCGCCGGCAAATCCTACCACCACCTTTGCGGCTGTTCAACTAACAAAGTTTGCTCCTTTGTTTGGCAATTTGCCAACTCCTGTTTCCACAAATGACCCTAAAACTATGGAGTATTACAATCAGGCGAAGGGAAGCATTTTATACCGAACTAGCTTACCAGCGGGCCCTGAATGCACATTTAAGGTAGACGCCGTACACGATTTTGCCTGGGTATTTGTAAACGGCAAAAAACTCACTGTAATGGACCGCCGCAAGCGTAATTTTCAGATTACTATTCCAGCCAGAGATAAAGAAAGTACCATAGATATTTTAGTGCATGCCATGGGGCGAATCAATTTTGGCCCTGAGATGCACGATAGGAAAGGCCTTATCGGCCCGGTTCAATTCCTTAACAGTAATGCAGAGGTAATTGCAACCAAAGGATGGAAAGTTTTCAACTTGTCGTATGATGATGCAATGCTTGCTAAACTGAAATTCGAAAAGGCTCCGTCCAAATCTTCGGCTCCGGGCATCTGGCAAGGTGAATTTTCATTGGAGAAAGTTGGCGATGTTTATTTGGATGTACGTAAATGGGGTAAAGGTGTTGTTTGGGTTAACGGTTATTGTTTAGGCCGCTACTGGAATATTGGGCCTACCCAAACAATGTATATTCCTGGCCCATGGTTAAAAAAAGGAACCAACCAAGTTTTGGTGCTTGATATTGTGGGCCCCGAAACTCCTGTTTTACAGGGTTTGGCTGAGCCGATATTGAATGAACTTAACCCTGGTAAAGACTTCACTTTATCAAAACGCCCTGATGTTAAATTTGCTGTAAGTACTTTAAAGCCAAATCAAGAGGGGCAATTTGCAGCAGGGAATGCAATGCAAACAATTACGCTTTCTACTCCTGGTAAGGGACGCTATTTCTGTATTGCCGCCCTTTCTTCTTTCGATAATAAATCGAGTGCTTCAATTGCGGAGCTTGACCTGCTTGATAAAAATGGAAACCCAATAAGCCACCAAAACTGGACAATTGCTTATGTAAGCAGTGAAGAGTTAGCAAAGGAGAATGGAAGTGCAGAAAATGCCATAGATGGCCAAACATTTAATTACTGGAGTTCGGACTATAGCTTGAAGAAAGCTGCTTATCCTCATTATCTGGTAATAGACCTGGGCAAAGAGGAAGATGTAAGTGCATTTAGATATGTTCCGACGGCAGATGCTAATGGCGTAGCAAGGATAAAAGATTACCAGATATTTATTGGCAATGATATAGTTAAGAAGGCATATTAGAAAAAGTATTTTTTGCTAAGTTGAATGGTACGAGGGGGCTTTTAGCCCCCTTTGTTTGTATCTAAGAAATCAAGCTGTATACTCTTGTTTTACCTGTTTTTTTGCGAAAAGATTAATCTGTCCCCAGTCTTTTGTTTTTTTATCCCCGCTGGTTCACAAAAGAAAATCCGATTTTAGCAAAATTGATTAGCTTTCAATTAGCTAACACACACACACACACAC
>CBIHNR010000178.1:0-11576 GCA_966211215.1 uncultured Pedobacter sp. | reverse complement strand
AATCAATAATTTACCCGTCTCGTTAAAAGCGGCTAAGTCATACGCTTTTTTTAATCTATCCATCTCACGTTCATTTTAAATTAATTTTCCCTCCAAAATTACTTAATACAAAAAATATTACTTTTGATAATTATCAAATAAGGAAATTAAACCTAAAATGAATCACAGAATAGGAATTTTTAATAAAAGTATGCTATGGTGAATAATGTTTCGGGAAAAAATCCTCTTTGGCAGTTGAGTGAAACTGACAGGCAGATATTAATAGCGCTTCAACAAGACGCTAATCTTAACATTAAAGAACTTGCGGATAAACTCAATCTATCGAAAACCCCTGTGTATAACAGGATAAAACAATTAGAAGAAGCAGGTTATATTAAGGGCTATGTAGCTTTGCTAGACAGGAAAATGGTAGATGTTTCATTAGTAGTATTTTGCGCGGTATCACTTACCATTCAGAACGCCGAATATATAAGTCTGTTCAATAAAGAAATTAAAAAGCTAGATGAGATTGTCGAATGTTATCTTACTGGTGGTGTTTTTGACTTCATACTAAAAGTTATGGTAAAAGATCTGGAGGCTTATAATAATTTTGCTTCCAATAAACTCGCGCGAATACAAAATGTAGGAAAAATTCAAAGTTCCTTTGTATTGACAGAAGTAAAAAACTCAACGGCAATACCCCTTTGATTTTACACAGTTGATAAGATTGTGTAAAAAAATGTGAAGTAGTTAGCCTGATGGCCTTTTTTGAGAGCTTAAGAGAATTTGCTCCTTCTCTATTTAAAGACCTTGTGCGACGAACGTAATGACTTCTGTACCCTTTACAATAAAATCTCAGAAGTACGAATTGCGACCATTAAATATTGAGGTCAATGGGGAATGGCATATACTACACCGGAAGTGTTGAGGGGCATAAACCGACAACTAAAGCTTTACCTGTAGTTTGCCGGTTTATTTAATATTCCGATTTCTTACTTTTTTGCAACAAATTTCACGCCCCTGTCCCCTATGGCTTGCACTTGAAAGCGGGATGTCTGTGCCAGTGAGCAAGGGCTTTAGATAACTTCATTTCCAGTAGAAGGCAGGAATCGAACAGGCATAAAATACTAATCAACCATATTCAACCTTCCAAAATCCACCTTTATCTTATTTATGGTTTGATTTTTTTTCCTGTCCACAACTTTCGCGTAGACTTGGGTAGTTTTGATGTGTTTGTGCCCAAGCATTTTGGAAACGGTATAAACGTCGGTTCCAAATTCAAGCTGCAAGGTTGCATAAGTGTGTCTGAAACTGTGGAATGTAATACATTTATTGATACCAGCCTTTGCTAACCAGGTTACCAAAAAGGTTCTCATCGATGAATAAGCCAAATTTCTGAAAACCGGTTCATGCGCATCTTTTTTACATCCCATCAATTTAATAGCGTCGTCAGAAATTGGCATGTATTCGGCAGCCATTGTTTTTTGTTGGCTATATTGCAGATAGTACTTACCCGGATGCCCTCTTAGCTCTGACCATTTCAGTGCCTTTACATCAGAAAATCTTAAGCCGGTCAATGCTGAAAAAATAGCAGCACGTTTCATCACTTCAGGCCCCATCGGAGTTGAGATTAGTGTTTGAAGTTCTTCTAATTCCAAACGTTCTCTATGTGTTTCGTTAACTTTTATGGGCCTGACTAATACATACAGATTTTCTGTAATTAATCCTTTGCTAAATGCCTCTTTTAATGCCGAACGGAATTTTGCAAAATAGTTAGCTGCAGTGTTTCTTGTTATCGGCTTATTTCTGAGACTGATTCCCGGACTATCCAAAAGATATGATCGAAAAGCATCACATACCGTCTCATCCAACTCACAAAATTTCAAACCCTTACTAACAAACTCCTCAAAATAGCGGAAGGCCATCGCCATGTTATCTGAATCACTTTTTTGACGCTTTGCGGTATACTTTTTGAAATAATTGATAAAACTTCCATCTCTATTTGATTCAGTTAAGAAGCCGTACCGCTTATTCTGAACATCGAGTTGACGGTTTAGAAGAATCCACTCAGATAATTGTGTGGTTTCTTTATTATGCAATCGCTCTATCTTATTACTAGGCCTACCATAGATGAATAATTTTAAATATTCCCATCGTTGCAATTTCTTCGTCGACGGGTTGACTATAGGAGGATAATAGTCCAAGTAGAGTGAATACCTGTTTTTTGCGATCGGCCTTTTCCGTATACTTACCTTTGCCATTAGTTTTGATTGAGAAAAATTGCTTCGATACTTTTCTTAGAGACATAGGTAAATTTACCGACCTTGAATTTTGCTATATTATTTCTTTTGATCAAGTGGTATAACGCTCCCTCAGAAATCTTGAACTTCTCCTGAAGTTCGCCCATATAGTAGCAATCTTCAATTTTGGGCATTTTGGGTGGCTCTTCTTTTGGTTTAACCTGCAGGCATCGTGTTTCAAAGAGCGAATCAATATCCCTTTTAAGGATAATTGTCCTCCGGATCGAAAGGTTGTAGGCGTGTAATTTACCTGTATTTATCAAATGATAAATTAGATTTCGTGATACGCCCAAAAGCAAGGCTGCTTTCCTTGTATCTAAAAATTCGTTTGATTGAACCGATTGAACCATTTGTGCGGATAAAATGATTGATTGTTGCTTTTCAGCCTCAGTCTTTTCATTTCTCTGCTTGGCTTTAAGCTGCCGTTTGTTACATAGCTTGCTACAAAAACGCGTCACTGTGGTTTTAGCATTGAATCTTTTATTACAATGCTCACATCTTCTTTGGACTGTGAAATTTGAACTCATGTGTTTTTAAATTTCCACAATCTTAATTAGGAAATCCGACTATTCGGATCGAGAAAATTCTTTGGATATATCGGTTAGCACATCTTATTCCGGGGCAATAACTTCTTGCTGATAAGCACAACACTTTCAATAGATTGAATATCCACAAAGACATCTTCGGTTGTGCTCCCCTGCCTGCGTGATAGTTTATGGTTAGTTAGTATCGTTTGTGCTACTTTGTTTCCGATAGTCACAACGATTTATGAAGCGCTAAAAATGAACAACAAAATCTTGTTCAAGCAACAAATGTGGTACAAATGAAATACAAATCTTTCATTTTTTCACCAAATTCCGAAAATACAGAAACAACAAACCATTGATTGTCTGCAAGTTAATTCAAAAAAAATAAAATCTTATTTTTTATCTTTAAATCATAACACATTAATAATCAATATATTACAATCATTACTTCCCGATACAGAACTTGCTAAAAATATTATCCAGCAAATCATCCGTGGTAACAGTTCCCGTTATCTCACCTAAATAATGAAGCGCCTGTTTAATATCCATCGCCAGGAAATCAGAAGTAACCGGGTTGTCTATACCATACAGTACACGTTCCAAAGATTCTTGGGTGTGTTGTAATGCTTCCACGTGACGAATATTGGTAACCAGCACATCGTCGGTGCTGATGTTGTGGAGGTTCACTTTGCGAAGGATTTCCTCCTTTAATTCGTCGATGCCCTGGTTGTTTTTGGCAGAGATGTATTTAGGGTTAAAGGCAGAAAAAACAGCCTTCTGTTCGGGGCTGACTAAGTCGTTTTTATTTACTACGAATACTGATGGGATTTAAAGGTGCTGCAATTCTGACATCTGGTTTTCCATTTCAGTAAGGCTTTGTTGGGGATCTACCAAATAGATAATTAGTTTTGCCTGCTTCATTTTAGCCAGAGTGCGCTCCACCCCTTTTGCTTCGATGATATCCTCTGTATGGCGAATTCCGGCCGTATCAATAAAGCGGAAAAGAATACCACCTATAGTCATTTCATCTTCAATAGTGTCACGAGTAGTACCAGCAATCTCAGAAACGATAGCGCGCTCTTCATTCAAAAGCGCATTGAGCAATGTAGATTTGCCAACATTAGGCTTCCCCGCAATAACCACGGGCACCCCATTTTTCATCACGTTGCCTTGCTCGAAAGAGCGAATCAGTTTATTAATTACATTGGTAATTTGTATAATCAATTGCTTAAGCTGATTGCGGTTAGCAAATTCTACGTCCTCTTCAGAGAAATCGAGCTCAAGTTCTATTAGAGAAGCAAAATTGATTAGTTGCTCACGCAGATGCTTCAGTTCATTAGAGAAGCCTCCACGCATTTGCTGCAAGGCCACCTGATGCGATGCCTGGGAGTTTGATGCAATCAAATCAGCCACTGCTTCTGCCTGTGATAAATCAAGTCCGCCATTAAGAAATGCCCTTAAGGTAAACTCTCCCGGCTTCGCTGCCCTGGCTCCATTACGAATCATCAATTTAATAATGCTTTCGATGATGTATTTGGAGTTATGTGTAGATACCTCCACTACATCTTCTTTAGTATAAGATGCAGGTGCTACAAACAATGATATCAAAACCTCGTCTAGAATAGTCTTCCCATCGCGAATAGTACCGAAGTGGATGGTATGGCTGGCTTGCTTACTTAAGTCCTTCCCTTTAAATACTTTATTGGTAATGCTTATGGCTTCAGGGCCAGACAAACGTATAACGCCGATAGCGCCGGAACCAGATGGCGTAGCAAGGGCAATGATGGTATCTGCAGTAGCTTGAATCATGACTAATTATTGCGGCTGCAAATGTCGGGATTTGTAAGGGAATATTATTATTCTGATGTAAATGTTTAATTATGCAGAACATGGGGAATTACTCAAGCAGGATGCTTAATTAATTTACGAATAAGTTAGGCTCGGCTCAACTTGCACCAGATTGGTATCTATTGCCGTTGTGCTTCAGCCAACGGTATAGATATGCCAAGGGCAAAATGGCTATATCAACTAAACCTCCCACCTTTTAAAAGGCTTTTCCGCAAGGCTCGAATTATAGTACTTCTCGTCACCTGTAACCTCCTGCCCTGCCCATTCGGGTAGTTCGAAAGCTTCATCTTCAAAAGTAAGTTCTATTTCGGCTACTATCAGGCCTTCATTATCGCCTAAAAATTCATCTACCTCCCAAAGTTTGTCGGCATAGTGTAATTCAAAGCGGTTTTTTGATAATTCAGAAACTGCGAAATTATTGAGTAATTCTGCGGCTTCCAGTACGGGAATTTTGTATTCGAATTCTATTCGCGATGCGCCCTCTGAAATGCCTTTGATGGTAAGAAAACCTTCGGTTGAAGTCTGTCTTACCCGTATTGTTTTATGGGGCTCTGCATGTAAATATCCCTGGCGAAAATACTTAGGCTGAGGTTTCGCCGAAGCATCCCACTTGTCTTTATTAACTAAGAACTTTCTTTCAATTTCTATACCCATGGCTGTCAATTATGGCCAAATATGAACAGGAAATAGCATACAGCCCAATACAAAATTGTATCAATCTGTTAACCAGGCTTTAATCATTCTATCTTTGCCTTGAATATCTTTCTTATGCTCGGTTTTAAAACCTTTGGCATGAAGCATTTTTTCGGTCTCACGGCCCAAAGCCTCATTAATTTCCAAAAAGAGAAGCCCATTGTTGCTTAAGTGTTTTAACGAGAAATCGGCTATGCTTTTATAATAGAGCAGCGGATCTTCGTCGGGCACAAAAAGTGCTGTATGGGGCTCGTGCGCCAATACATTTTTATGCATGGTAACTTTTTCAGAATGCCTGATATAAGGAGGGTTACTTATGATGACATTAAACGTTAGCGGCAAAAGAGAAAACCTTGGGCTGAGTATATCGGCATGAAAGAAGTGAACTTCTGCCTGGTTTAGCACAGCATTATTAATAGCCATGTCAATTGCGCTCTGCGAAATATCGCATGCACTAACTTCTGCCTGCGGCAAGTTCTTTTTTATAGCAATAGGGATACAGCCGCTGCCTGTGCCCAGGTCTATAATATTGATATCCCCATCTGCGTCACGTTTAGCGCTGTCAAGTACCCAAAAAACCAGTTCCTCCGTTTCTGGCCTCGGTATGAGTACGCTGGAGTTAACTTTAAACTTAAGCCCATAAAAATCTGCTTCGCCAAGTACATACTGTAAAGGGGTGCCAACACGAAGCTCATCTAAAATCCTGATCAATGTAGTTTCCTCCACCAGGGTGAGCTCATGGCTTTTATGTAACATTACATAACTTTTACTTAAGCCACAGGTACTTTGTACTGCATGGCTGGCCAGGCTCTTGGCTTCATCTTTTTCGTAAAGGGGCGGTAACTGGTTGGTGTAAATACTTTCAATATCTCCTATTGTCATGGCTGAATAAATAATTTAAGGCTTAAGAAATATGCTAAAACATACACAAAAATCATAAATTTTAACACTTTTGTTTAATATCAAAACCTTCAAGTAAGTTTTAAAGAAATTGGATTTTGGACAAAAATAAATATATCCTCCGTTGCATTGAGCTTGCAGAACTTGGTGCCGGAAAAGTTAGCCCCAATCCTTTGGTGGGAGCTGTGATTGTACACAACGGTACCATCATCGGCGAAGGCTACCATGAACAATACGGCAAGGCCCATGCAGAGGTAAATGCCGTACATGATGTACTGGCGCGTTATCCGGATACCGGCGAACAATTGCTTAAAGAAAGTACCATTTTCGTAAGCCTTGAGCCCTGTGCCCACCAGGGGAAAACGCCACCTTGTGCCGATTTAATTATCAGGTATGGCATTCCAAGAGTAGTTATTGGCTGCCCTGATCCTTTTGAGCATGTAAACGGACGTGGCATAGCAAAACTACGTGATGCCGGTATTGAAGTAAGTGAAAATATTTTAAGGGAGGAATGCGAGTTTTTGAACCGCCGCTTCTTTACGCGCGTAAAGGAGCAAAGGCCTTACATTATATTGAAATGGGCGCAAACTGCCGACGGCTTCTTTGCCCCTGCTGATAAAAGTCAGCGGTGGATTTCATCTCCGACTGCCAAACAACTAAGCCATAGATGGCGCAGCGAGGAAGATGCTATTCTAGTTGGAAAAAACACAGCTTTAATTGATAACCCACAACTTAATGTACGCGAATGGGCTGGCAGAAACCCGAGGCGTATTGTAATTGACCGCAACCTCGACCTCCCCGACACACTGCATCTTTTTGACGGAAGCCAGGAAACCATTGTGTTTAATGATGTAAAAACCGAAACCAAGGGCAACGTAAAATTTATACAGGTAGAGGATTTTGACCATTACCTTCCTCAATTGATTGCTTACCAATTGTACATTATGGATGTGCAGTCGCTAATTGTGGAGGGTGGAGTTAAAACGCTCGAATTATTTATCAAGGCCGGTTTATGGGATGAAGCCAGGGTATTTTCGAGCCGGGATTACTGGGGAGAAGGCTTAAAATCACCCGAGTTTAATGGGATATTAAACGATGAGATAACCGTAGGAACTGACACACTTAGAATATTTACCAAAGCAGATTAATAATGCCTGTATTACATTACGATAAAGCCAAAGTTCAGCACCCCGCTGAGGGAATAGAAAGAAGGCTGATTCATTTGGATCAATTACTTACCGCCGTGCTAGACTTTAGCAATGGCCCACAAACTGAACCCGATCCAATGCATTCGCACGTACATGAGCAAACGAGCTATATCGCAGAGGGCGAGGTGCTGTTTTTTATGGAAGGAGAAGAACCGCAGCACTTAAAGGCTGGCGATATATTTTATGTCCCTTCCGGAAAAATGCAGTGCATACAATTGCTTAGCAAAACTGCAAGATTGGTAGATAGCTTTTCGCCGGTAAGAGAGGATTTCCTGCGATAGAGCCATGGGGCTTATCTTTGCCTACTTTATGTTTTTAATAGTTCAAATTGGTTTCTGCGCAGTAATAAGTAACGCCATCTTTCTCAAGCTTTGTTAACCGGGCCGTACCCGGATTGGCAACGTGAGCCACGGTACCCAATGCCGTCGATTCTACAGAGATAGTATTTACCGGAACTTCATTTAATGGAAGTGGCCGGTCGGAAATAAACTGGTTATCGCGTGCCAATGAAAACGTAAACTTATCCGGAAGTGGCCGGCTATCGTTCACGGCTTTAATATCCGCAGTTCTGGTCTGGTATTTCCAGTAAACCAGGCGGTTTGCAAAGCGGATGTTGAACCTGGGCTGCTTTAATTTTCCAGAACCATCAATCAACGAGAAAGCATTTGATGCCGGCTGAATATTTACGATTTCTAATATCCCTAAAACCTGGCTATATAAAGCATCACTATCAAGGTAAACTACTTTGCTCTGTCCGTTTACCTCAATGCAGTAGCGTCCTTTAGGCAATTTTTCAAGCCGCACTTGCACAGAACTTTGCGCTTGGTTAAAGGTTTTGTTTTCGGTATCGACCGGTAAGTCGAGATTTCCACTTAAAGGATTTTCAGCAAAGACATTGATGGAAAAATTTGTGGACGGAGTAGTTTCAAAGGTATACACCAATGACGTTACCTCAACCAGGCTTTCATCATTCACGTACTGAAACTTGCCGCGCTTAATCCAATAGGCGGTATCGTTTAAAGCATGGGCGTCTCCGCTGGAGCTAGGCTTAATCGCCTCAAAAACGTCGTTGCTCCCATTCAGCGTGAAGTCGCCCGCCTTGTAAGCTGTGCCACTATTGTAAGCCGCAGTTTGAGAGCTTAAATAAAGGACAGTTCCTAGTTTTGTTTGGTAAGCGTTGCTGAAATAGTATCGTTGATTCTTACCCGGCTGATAATTAAGATTGCTGAAATTATAGAACTCTGGGTTTAGTAATTTGAGATAAAAACTTAGTTTCTTAAACTGGCTCAGGCTAACAACTGGCTTATTATCGCTATCTGTTTCGATAAGTACAACCAGCTTATTTCCAATGTTCTTATAAATGAGTTTTTGGCCAGCTAAATAGTTGATGGTATCTCTGCAAGGCCGTATTTCAAAATCGGCACATTGCCCATTCATGTAGTAGTCATGAAGAATTTCAACAGTGAACAGAATACTGTATTTCATTTTCACGATACTGTTAGTTTAGATTTTGCATCCATAATTACTTCCTGAATTAATCCTCCACCCGCTATCACGGCATCTTCATCTGTCGTAACCTGCCGCACTTTATATACGACTTTAGCTCACGCTAACAAAATGATCAGATACTTAATAAAAAACCGGCTAGAATAACTTAATGTTTAATAGGTAGAACATAGGTTAATGTGTGACGAAAATGAATAAATAAATCATGCTCGTCAAGAAAAATCTGACTTTTTTACGCCTTAAACCATAGATCTTTGAAAACTACCCATGACATAAAATCATGTAGGGGAAATCGCTCTGCCATCGTCATCCTGAGGCATCGAAGCAAAGGAGGAGCGGATGGATGCCGTGAGGATCTCCCCAATCGGAGGTAGTATTTGCATATTGCTTAATCAGCATTCCTCCGAAGGAGTCCCTTGGACATATCGGGAGATCCCTCACCCATAAAGGGATTCGGGATGACGCTGCTGGCTAGGATTGCAGCACTTCGAACCGAAATGTCGCTTCCCCTTTCGGTGTTTTGAAAAAAATGGAAAACTACCCCAAGTTAATTCGATGAAAAAAAAGGCGTTAAAACACGCAACCGAACAAAAACTGTCGTTAAAGTTTAAAATAGTGTCAAAATTATTTTCAATGCGGTGTCAACAGTAATTCAAACAAGTTAAATTAGTGAGCAGAACCCGGCAAACTATGATAGAAATCCTTAACAGTAAAAAGCCTTATGAAATTTATCCCCTTTCAGAAAATGCAATCACTATTCAATTTGGGACTATTATTAGTGAGGAGGCGTGGGACAAAGTAAACAAGCTAAATCAATCCTTGCTTAATCAGCCTTTTAGCGGCCTTACTTCGGTGGTCCCTGCCTATGCATCGTTGTCGGTTTTCTTTGAGCCTGTTGAGGTGGCGAGTTCTTCGATGAACGGCACCACAGTATTCGACAAGGTAGCGGCGTACTTAAAACTACTGATCAGCAAGGCTGAGGATTTCATCCCGTTGGCAAGAAAAATAGTTGAGATTCCGGTTTGCTATGGCAATGAGCTGGGCCCAGACCTCGAATATGTTGCCCAGCATAATAAACTGGGCATTGAGGATGTAATCAAACTTCACACGTCTGCAGAATACCGGGTTTATATGATTGGATTCATTCCGGGTTTCGCTTATCTGGGTGGCATGCCCGAAGGAATTTCTACCCCCCGTAAACAAGAGCCAAGGAAAGCAGTTCCGGCTGGTTCAGTTGGCATTGCTGGCAATCAAACCGGTATATATCCCTTACAAACCCCAGGTGGCTGGCAACTAATAGGGCAAACGCCAATAAAATTATTCGACTTGAATAGTGACGCACCGGCTTTGCTTCAAGCAGGCAATATTGTCAAGTTTAAAGCTATCACGGCGTCAGAGTTCCGAAAACTTAGCCATTAATCTAAACCTTCTCGCATGCAGATAAAAATTATTAAGCCGGGTGCTTTAAGCACGATACAAGACTTAGGCAGGCCAGGATACTTAGCGCAGGCTGTTCCTGTTTCGGGGGCAATGGATACACTATCTCACCGCCTTGCTAACCTGGCTGTGGGCAATAAAGAAACCGATGCAACAATAGAATTCACCTATGGAAACATCGAATTTTTAGCTGAAACCGATTTACTCCTGGCTTTCTCCGGTTACGGAGCCACGCCATCTGTTAATGGCTATGCCCTTCCTATAAACAAGCCAGTATTCATAATCTCGGGGTCTCTGGTAGAACTAAAGGGCAATTTATCTGGCTGCAGAACCTATATGGCAATTGCCGGCGGATTTAATGTGCCGGAATTAATGGGGAGTAAAAGCACGTATCTGCAAGCTGGCATGGGCGGGCTTAATGGCAGAAGCCTCCAAAAAGGAGACGTGCTGGAAAGCCTTATGTATGGAAAGATCAGCAGCGCAATCCTTAATTCGCTAAATCAGCAATCCGCAACTGCCTTTCCTTCCTGGAGCGTGGCTTTATCGGCTTTTCAATCTTTTACATCAGTTATCAGGGTGATTCCAGGCCGCGAGTTTACATGGTTTAATGGCGAATCTTTATTGAACTTTATGGGCGAAACATTTAAAGTAAGCCGCCGCAATAACCGTATGGCCTATCAATTAGAAGGGTATAATATGCAGAGGCTGACTGACAATGAACTTTTATCTACTGCAGTTTGTCCAGGCACCATCCAGGTAACCGGAGACGGGAAATTGATGCTGTTAATGGCCGATTGCCAGTCTACAGGTGGCTACCCGCGTATTGCACAAGTGGCAGCAGTTGACTTACCTTTGTGCGCCCAGTTAAAGAGCGGCGACGAGATCAGTTTTGAAATTATAAGCCACAAACAGGCTGAAAAACTATACCTCCGCCGGGAACTGGACATTCAAAAACTAAAAACTTCAATCATTGCAAAATACAGCCAGAATGGGGCATATTGATATTAATTGTGATTTAGGCGAAGGCTTTGGAAATTACAGCATGCCATACGATGACGCTCTTTTTGATTACATCAGTTCGGCAAATATTGCTTGTGGCTTTCATGCCGGAGACCCGGCAGTTATGCAGAAAACTGTTGACATGGCAATAAGTAAAGGAGTAGCAATTGGTGCCCATC
>CBIHNR010000177.1:0-11603 GCA_966211215.1 uncultured Pedobacter sp. | reverse complement strand
AAGTACCTGTTGCCCTCGGAACAGGAAAATATATTCTTCAGGGATATAAAAAAAATAACAAAGTAATATCGGGAATTTGCCTTATGACGCATACGAGCGAATGGCCGGATTTACTTAAATAATTTAATGTTGTGAGGTATCTGCAGCATTGCGAGTGGGCAGCCAATGTTTATAAGCCCTGGTACGGCGATAAAGTCTGTGATACTTGGTTTGCTGGTATAGAAACTGAGAAATGGGCGCCATCGTCTTCTCCAAAGAATACAGATATCCTTATTTACAATAAAATACGCTGGAACAAAGAGAAATATCAGGAAGAGCTAGTGCAGCCCATCAAAGAAATTCTTAGAAACCGTGGCCTAAGCTACAAAGAGATAGTATACGGTTTTTATAAGGAAGAGGATTACCATTCTCTGCTTAAAGAATGCAAAAGTATGATCTTTTTATGCGAGCATGAAAGTCAGGGTTTTGCCTGCTGTGAAGCGATGTCTATGAATATTCCGGTACTGGCATGGGATCAGGGCTATTGTCTGGACCCTAACCGTTTTAAATGGGGAGAACCCAAAATTCCGGCAAGCTCTGTCCCTTTCTTTAGCGAAAAATGCGGAGAACGCTTTTCAGATATCAACGACTTCTCGCATTCGCTCCCAGGCTTTTGGCAGAAGGTATCAGAAGGCTTTTATGAGCCGCGGACTTACATTTTGGACAATTTAACTTTAGAAAAAAGCGCAGAGCGTATGCTTGATATAGTTAGAACATCCCTACAAAACAATTAATTTTACTTTACAATCCGAATAATGAAGATTCTTTTACTTATGGACCCATTTATACCTGTGCCACCAGAGCACTATGGTGGTATTGAGCGGGTAATATTTGATATTGCAAATCAATATGTAAAAATGGGACATGAAGTTACACTAATCGCCGGGCCGAATTCAAAATCGCCGGGACGCTTAATTGTATATGGTAGCAATGGTGAATTGGATAACAAGATTAACACAGCTCTATTACTTAAAGTATACTCTCTTCTTTACAAAGAAATTAAAAATCACGACGTACTTCACAACTTTGGCCGCCTTGCATTTTTAGCCCCTTTTTTAAGACATAAGATCAGGAAGGTGCAAACCTATATGCGCTATGTGAGCAAAAATAACATATCGCGATTCGATTCCATAAACCCTAAAAACTTGACTTATACTGCCGTTTCTAATGCAATTGTTGGAACCGGTAAAACTCCCAAAAGTGATTGGAGAACCGTATATAACTGCGCACCAATTGATCAGTTTGAGTTCAAAGCTGATACTTCGCCGAATGGATACCTGGCTTTTTTGGGAAGGATTGAGCGTTGCAAAGGTTTACATACAGCTATTAAAGTAGCAAAGCTGAGTAATCGGGAGCTGCGGATCGCGGGAAATATTTCTACTCTTCCTCATGAGATCGAGTATTATGAAAAGGAAATAAAACCATTAATTGATGGAAATCAGATCAAATATATTGGAACTGTTAATAATGAGCAGAAAAATGCCTTACTGGGTAATGCAAGTGCCCTTTTAACTCCAATAGAGTGGTTTGAACCTTTCCCAATCATTATTCCTGAGGCATTTGCCTGCGGAACACCAGTATTGGGTTTTAGAGATGGTGGTGTGCCGGAAGGGATAGATCATGGAACAACCGGATTTATAAGCACATCGGCAGAGGAAATGGCAGAGCATGTATCGCAAATACCTACCTTAAACAGAACAGAGTGCCGGAAAGTTGCAGAACAGACTTACAGTGATGTTCGCATTGCGGAGGATTATCTAAAAATCTATAAGTCTTAAGCAATGAAAAAAGCTGAAAGCTCTAATTATGTTCCTATCATAACTTTTTTAAGAGCAATTGCCTGTTTAGGAGTTTGCGCAGTACATATGCACTATGCGACTGGCTTTGCAACAGGCACCTCATTAGGAAAACTTATTACCAACGGACAACAAGGAGTAGCCATATTCTTTGTTATATCCGGTTTCGTGATCCCCTATTCCCTTTGGAATTCTGGATATACTATAAAAAACTTCTTTTCTTACATTATAAAACGTTCAATCCGAATAGATCCGCCATATTTAGCGGTGATCGCAATTTCGGTAATAGAACTATACCTTCTGAACGTGAAGTTCGACATTTTGCAGTTTCTATTCCACTTATTATATCTCATTCCTATTACCGACAAATCCTGGTATCAGGGAATTTTCTGGACGCTGGGCATCGAGTTTCAGTTCTATTTATTGGTAGGACTTCTTTTCGGGTTCATTCGCTCAGGTAATGTATGGCTTTTAATACTAGTACTAATCGGATTATCATTTTCTGGCTATTTTATAGAATTTCCGAATGCAACTGTATTTATACTTAATCATATTCATTGCTTTTGCATTGGAATTGTATGCCTGCTTGGATACAAAAAACGCTTGTCCGGTTTAGTTACCCATCTTGTTTTGGCTGTAATTACGGTTTACTTATGTATGCGAGTTTCTTATATGATGGGAGCTGTTCCCTGCTTAACGGCATTAATGCTTCTTCATGTAAATTTCCAATCGGCTTTAACAAATTTTCTTGGTAAGACGTCTTACTCGCTCTATGTAACCCACCAGATTACCGGAGGCCTTATCATCAGCCTTTTTAAACCTGCTAATCTCTCAAGTGCAATAATGTATCCCATCGTGATAACAAGCTGCATTATTGGTGCATGGTTATTCTACCTGGCAATTGAAAAGCCGGCCATACACTGGTCTCAGAAGTATGGCAAAAAACGTTCTACTGTTCCCATTCAATCCACTAATACGTATGAAAGCATCTCTGGCTGATGTCACCCTTCAGATCAATATCTCACCGGGGGATATAAACTATGCACATTTGACGGTACCAGCTCTTATATCTCAGCATTCAGCAATACAGAAAAGACTTTTAGTGGTTGACTGTTGCCGCCCTCAAAAAACCAAGTTAGTTGACCCGGATACTAAATTCCCAGAAAAGGCATTTAATGAGCGTGTAGAAAAAATCGTTGAGATTGCGCAAAATCTACATAAGCAAGGAATTGTAAGCGATGTTTACTATTTAAGGAAAGAAGATCCTTTTATCGAACTTCTGTCTGAAAAGTATTTGCGAGGTATTTATGCTACAACTCACTCCAGCGGTGCTACTGCCAACATGAGCTATTGGGCAGGAATAGAGCTCGTAAAAACACGATATATTTTACACTATGACGGAGATCTGGTATTTTACCAAAAGCCAGGCTATTTTTGGGTAGAAGAAGCCTTAGATTATTTTTCAGATAATGACAAAATAGTTTCGGCAACACCCAGGCTTTGCCCACCTCCAAATGATTCCAATTTCGATCTCCCTTCTCTGCATGAGGGCGTTGAAAACCACTCTTATCCAAAATACTGGATGAACGATTTCTTATCTACCCGTCATTTTTTAATGGACAAAGAAAGACTATTAGAATATTTTCCATTATTAAGAGGAAAAATACTTGTAGAAACCCTACTGAGAAAATACGGGAATAGAGCATTTCCGCGGGATCCGGAGATTATTCTTTTTAAAGCCCTATCATCAAGAGGAGGAAAAAGGTTGATCTTAAAGAATCCTGATGCCTGGTTTACACATCCTACAAATAAACCAAAAGAGTATCTAGATATGTTACCTAATTTGATTCAGGCAGTAGCAAACGGAGAATGCCCTGAAGAGCAAAGAGGGCATGAGAATATTAATATTGAAGCATGGTCGCGCTTTTTAAATAAAAAGGATTTAAATGAACAATAACATTAAAAACGTCAAACTTGAGGTTTTAAGAGGTCTGGCATGCTTAGTTGTTATCATAGCACATATCAGAATCACCACTAATTACTTTCCTTCTCCCAAATATGATTTTTTGCAGCTTTTTACAGCATGGGGTAGAGAAGCTGTGATCATATTCTTTATACTTTCCGGAATTGTAATCAACATTTCAACCAAATCCGGCGCAAACTCAAGGAATTATTACATTAAACGCCTTGCTCGTTTATTTCCAATCTATTTATTTGCTATTGCTTTTTCGGCTTGCATCTATATTATTATAAACAGAGAGGCAGAACCTCTTTTTAAAATTACAGGAAATATCTTAATGATCCAATCTGAACCTGGCTACATAACCAGCCCAATGAGATTTGATCCTGCACTCTGGAGCATTTCCTGCGAAGCCTTTTTTTACCTGATCTTTGGGTTTATTCTTAAAATCAAACAAAAGGGAATCACCGTTTGGCTAATCCTGTCTTTAGTTTGCGTAGTGCTTTACATGCAAGGTATTACCAGCAGCCTTAAGATTATAGACCATATCATCTATATGATGTATTACTCCTTCATCTGGGTTCTTGGCTACATACTGTATCAAAACAGGGAACGCTTAGATGTAAGTTTACCCACAGCTATATTATCATTATCGTTAACTCCACTCCTGACGCGCATCCATGCCGGAAGTTTTGAAATTATATTTTTGAAAAACCACCTACAGGCATTATCACTGATACCATTTTTTATTTTTCTTATAAGTAAGAAATCGGAATCAATTAAACGGTATACAATTCCCTATATCGCAGTATTCGCCGTATATATACTTATATCGTTTTACTTTTACGAAAACACACGATCCACAAACTTTAACCGATTACTCTATATTGTACTGCCTCTCGTTTCTTTGCTATTTTTCATAAAAGGAACAATTAATGCTATAAGGTACGTTTACGTGAAGGTTCAAAAGCCCCTGATTTTCGTCGCTTCAATTTCTTACGCACTATATTTGCTTCATATGCCGCTGATGTTCCTTTTCAATTATATATTGCCTGGAAATATGTTTTTGGGAATGTTATCAGTCTTTCTATCTCTATTTACCCTTTCGTATTTACTCGAATTGAAACTTCAACCTGCAATTTCTAAAAGAATAAAGTTACTATTAAATTAAATGGCGCTTTGAAAGGTAAACACGTAGTTTTAATATCATCAGGTCAACCTTCTGTAAATCCGAGACTGGTTAAAGAAGCCGATGCCTTAAGTGGGGCGGGCTACAAAGTGACTGTTATTTATCAATATTGGAATGCCTGGGCAACGGAATTAGATAAAAAACTTTTATCTTCCAGAAATTGGAAAGCTATCAGAGTTGGAGGAGATCCCATTAATCAAAAGACTTTGTACTTTTTTAGTCGTCTACTACATAAAGCCGCAAAAACACTGTATTGTAAAGGATTTAAACTTCCATTCCTGCCCGAACTATCTATTTCGAGAACTACTTCGTTTCTGTTAGCTGAAGCGAAAAGACACAAAGCAAATCTGTATATTGGACATAATCTAGGTGCCTTGCCAGCGGCTGTCCTTGCTGCAGAATATCACAATGCATTGTGTGGTTTTGATGCAGAAGACTTTCATAGATATGAGACGAGTGATGATGATAATGATCCAGATGTTATAAATAAAAGATTTTTGGAGGAAAAATATTATCCCAGACTGAATTACTTATCTACGGCAGCACCTTTAATTGCGAAAGAATATGCTAAACTATTTCCCAACATAAAAATATCCTCAATTCTAAACGTATTTCCTAAAACTATAAGCAATATGGCCAAGAGGCATGAAGCTGATTGTTTAAAACTCTTTTGGTTTTCACAAACTATAGGAATGGGAAGAGGATTGGAAAACATTATTGAGGCGATTGGCTTAATCAACCAACAACAAACAATAGAATTACATTTATTAGGCAACTCCACAGATCAAACTATTGAAGAATTTGGACATCTGACTGACAAGGCAGGATTGTCCAGGTCTCAATTACATTACTATAAGCCGATTGATGCTGATAAAATTCCTGAATTTGCATCTCAATTTGACATAGGCCTTGCCACGGAAACCGGTTTTCCATATAACAGGGAAATTTGCCTCACCAACAAAATCTTTACTTATATGCAGGCTGGTATTGCAATTCTCGCTAGCGATACAATGGCTCAACAACAGCTTTTAAGGCAATACCCAGGAGCTGGACTTGTTTATAAAAAGGAGAAACCCAAAGACATTGCAGACAAAATATCTACTTACCTGGAAAATTCAGATTCTTTATTTGCAGCAAAAGAGCAATCTGCAGATTATTCAACAAGTCCTTTAAACTGGGAAGAAGAAAGTAAGATATTTTTAAAGCTTATAGAAAGTATCATATAGTGAAGAGAGTATTAATCATATCGCCATATTTCCCCCCTACTAATGCTGCAGATATGCAGCGTGTTCGAATGAGTATTTCCTACTTTTCAGAATTCAACTGGGAGCCAGAGGTTGTAAGTGTAGATCTCAGCATGTCTGATATGAATACAGATCCTTTGTTACTTAAATCTATCCCCGATCATATTCCAGTACATTTCGTTAAAGCGTTTTCAAAGAAGTTTACATCTAAGTTAGGCCTTGGCAGTATTGCGCTTCGTTCATTATGGTTTTACAAAGAGTTTGTAGATTCTTTGCTATCCGAAAAAAGATTCGATCTAATATACTTTTCCACTACCCAATTTCCAGTATGTATTTTGGGGACCTACTGGAAAAAAAAGTTTAATATCCCTTTTGTGATCGATATGCAGGATCCCTGGCATTCTGAATATTACCAGGATAAGCCAAAGAGTGAACGTCCACCAAAGTATTGGTTCTCTTATCGATTAAATAAATATATGGAGCCTCTCGCTATGAAGAACGTGGATGGTTTGATCAGTGTCTCGCAAGCATATCTAAACACACTTAACGAACGCTATTCTAATATCAAGGCAATACCTCAAAAAGTAATCACTTTTGGCGCATTTGATAAGGATTTTGAAATAGCGAAAGACAATCAGGCATCAATCGTTGAACCCTTTAAGTTAAAGCCGGAATTTAAAAATATTGTATATATAGGGCGTGGTGGTTACGATATGCACAAAGCCCTGAGATTTATTTTTAAAGCGTTCAAAAAAGGCTTAAATGAATCTCCTGAACTGTTTAAAAATATACGCTTCAGTTTTATAGGTACCAGTTATGCAGCTGCGGGGCAAGGGAAGAAGACGATAGAACCGTTAACGGAGGAAATTGAAGTAAATAAATATGTTACCGAATTAACCGACCGGATTCCATTTTATTCGGGATTAAACCTTCTTTTAAAAGCAGATGCACTTTTAATCACCGGCTCAGACGATCCGGGCTACACAGCGTCAAAAATATACCCTTATTTGTTAACGAAGAAACCCATCCTGGCAATCTTCCACCCTCAAAGCAGTGCTGTGGGAATTTTAAAGAAGTGTTATGATACGGATGTTGCCACCTTCGGAATGAAGGAGGAGGCAATCATTGAACAATTATTTGGAAGTCTAAATGCACTTGCTAAGGGTAATTTAAAGCAGCCGGTTTTGCATAAAGAAAAGTTTAGTATGTACACGGCACGATTTATGGCGAAGGAGCAGTGCGACCTGTTCGATGAAGTGCTGGCTTCTTTCGCTTTAGGTCTCCATAAACAATTCAGAGGAAAAAACAAAAAGTCTTCCATATCGGGAGGTCTATAAACCTATAGGGAATTCTATGACATAAATTGTGAAAGCTGCGAAGATTAGCCTTAAAGTGCATTGTCAGGCTGAGTATCCCATTTTTCAAACATAGGCTAAAGCCTTAAGCACCCTACAAATCCGTTTCTTGAGTATAACACTTCGAGAACCTCAGGGGTGACATCACCACTCTGCTACTCCCATTCAATCTTTTACGGCTTTTATTAATAAATTCTTACTTTTACGGTGCTTTTATTGCAAAAAGATTCTATTGCCGCCATCTATGAGTAAAAAAAAACTCGCTGTTATTATCACCCATCCTATACAATATTATGCTCCTGTGTTTAAGCTGTTAACGGAAAGGGGGAAAGTTGAGCTTAAAGTTTTTTATACATGGGGAGAGGAATCTGTAGCTAAATTCGACCCAGGCTTCGGAAAAAAAATAGAATGGGATATTCCGGTTTTAGAAGGTTACAATTATCAATTTTTAAGGAACACCGCCAAACAGCCGGGATCTAATCATTTTAGCGGAATAAACAATCCTGATGCCATCGCTCAGGTTGAAGCATTTAAGCCCAATGCTATCTTAATTTACGGATGGGCATACCAAAGCCACCTGAAAATATTACGTTATTTTAATAAGAAAATCCCTGTATGGTTTAGGGGGGATTCCAACTTGAATGACAGTATACCCGGGTGGAAAAGTCTTTTAAGGGGCATATTCCTTACCTGGATCTATAAACATATTGATAAAGCTTTGTATGTAGGCCAGGCGAATAAAGCTTATTACCTGAAATATGGAGTTAAAGAAAATCAGCTCTGCTTTGCTCCACATGCTATAGACAATTATAGATTTAATCAGCCTCGGGAAAGAGAAGTCTTTGAATTAAGAAAAAATTTGGGAATACTTGATTTTGAAATACTAATCCTCTTTGCCGGGAAACTGGAGCCGAAAAAAGATCCTGGGCTTTTACTACAAGCTTTTCGAGAACTGAATCTAAGAAACGTACATTTGCTATTTGTGGGAAATGGTGTATTGGAGGAGGAGTTGAAGAGGGAGTGTAATTTGAGAGATGAGAAGCAAGAAGTTAGAGACAAAAGTCAGGAGTTTAGAAGTGAAAAGCGAGAAGCAAGGGGCAAGAGTCAAGAGTTTAGAAATGAGACGCTAGAGTCAGGAGCCATGAGTCAAGAGTTTGGGGTCGAGAATTTGGAAAACGAAAGCGAGGATTGGAAGCAACGGGTGCATTTTATGGATTTTCAGAACCAGCAGATGATGCCTGTTATTTACCAAGCATGTGATTTATTTTGTCTTCCTTCTAAGGGGCCACGTGAAACCTGGGGGCTGGCTGTTAATGAAGCTATGGCGGCCGGCAAGGCTGTTTTGGTATCGGATAAAGTTGGATGCCATCCTGATTTGATAAAAGAAAATGGAGAGGTATTTCAGTCTGGAAACCTTGACCAACTTAAAGATAAACTCAATTTGCTTACCAACAGCGGTGACCGCCTTGTTACCCAAGGCACTATAAGCAGGGATATTATTAAAAATTGGAGCTTTGAAAAACAAGCTATTTGCATAGAGGAGATATTGCGCTAAATGGCGGGGAAGGCACAAGCACTAGTTATTAGTTTATACGTCCCTTGGATATTATCTGTATTATTTCAGGGCCAACCTGTCACATCATATTGGATTGCCTGGGGGGGATCTTTTTTTATTTTTTTCCAAACCTGGTTTTCACCGGCCCGTTTTGTATTGCCTGACTTACCGGTATACCGACAAATCATGCGTCCGATTTTTATCCAGCAATTGATATTTGCAGGGTTTATGTGTTGCACTTCCATATTCTATTTTCTGGACACTTTAGGTTATAAGTATTTTGAAAGGGTAACAGATTATGATGAAAGGTTAATTTACGATTCCCTAAACGATATTGCGGCCTGCCAACGCTTAAGCCTTTTAGCCCATGCTGCCTTAGTTAGCGGGATTATTATTATTCAACATAAACATTTATATAATCACTTAAAGTATATTCCCACACCAAAAGCCTCCAAGCCAGATTGGATAATAAAAGTTTGCATCATTAGCTTCTTATTCAGTATTGTGATGCAACGGCTGCCTGGGCTCTTTCAATTCTCCATAGGCCTATATAATGTGGCTGTATTTAGTGGCGCTGTACTCTTTGTGAAAGGCATTACTTCCAAAAGCCTCAAACTGTTGACTATAGGGGGCAGTGTATTTATTGCCAATGCTATCAATTCAACACTTACCGGCTATAAAGAGCATATCTTAGTAAACTTTATTATCCTGGCCTGCCTTCTTTACCCGCATTACAGAAAACTGGTTATTGCTTTATCTATTCCAGGCTTTTTATTTCTCTTTTATGTACTGCCAACTTATGCCAGCATTATTAGGGGGCAAGCCTGGAGTGGGGAGACCAGCGTTGAACAAGCCCGGTCGGAAGCCTTTGAAACTATCTTCTCGGGAGGAGAGTTGGAAGTTGAAGACACTAACTGGGCATTTTTAACCAATCGCCTAAGTGAGATAAGTATGTTTACTCAATTTTTGAATTCAACCCCTAAACATATCCCATATTACGGTTTTGAGATAGCAGAAAATTCTGTAATGGTTATTATGCCGCGTGTGTTATGGCCGGGAAAGCCCATTACGGAATCATTGGCTATGCAACGTGTTTATGAGGCAGGGGTAATTGACGAAGAATCTACTGCATCAGCAAAAACGAGACCAGTAGTAGATGGTTATTTAAGCGGAGGTGCATTAGGTGTGTTTATTTACATGTTGCTAATTGGAATAGTTAGTCAGGCGCTATGCAACACCGCAGAAAATTACCTGGGAGGGTATGAAACAGGTTGCGTAATTTTTTATAATGGTTTTTTTCAGTTCTTATGGCGCGGCGATACTATGGAGTTCCTCTTAAATAGTACCTTTTGGAGTTTAGTTTCCATGTTTATTTTATTTTTCGCCTTACGATGGATGGATTATATCCGAAAAGTTTAACACACTAATGAAAAAAATCCTTCTCGTTTTCCGAAAACCCCATCAAAATGTATTTAGTATAGAATACTTGTTCAATAATATTCATGAGGTTTTTAAACTGAAAACCATTCCGGTTGATAAAGTGACCCTTCCCTGGATGAGCTCGGGCTTAGTTAACAGGATTAGAAACACCGTCACTCTATTAAAACATCGAAATCAAATAATCCATATCACGGGAGATGTGTATTATACAGTTTTAGGAGCTCTTTTTTGCAAACGAGTGATTACGATTCACGACCTTAGTTTTATAGACAGAAGCCAGGGACTTGCAAAAGCTATTTTAAAGCTTTTTTGGGTAAGCCTTCCCTGCCGCTTCGCGCATGTGATCACTGTTGTTTCAGAAGCGACCAAGAAGGAGATCTTAAAACAGGTGGCGATATCTCCCGATAAGATAAAGGTGATTTATAATTTTATTGATGGGCAATATATTCCGCCCCTGCAAGTTAAAGCCTTCAATCGTACTCAACCGAGAATTTTACAAATAGGGACAGCTTTTAATAAAAATATTGAAAGGCTTACCAAGGCGCTTAAAGGAAGGACCTGCCATCTGGTGATTATTGGAAGGCTGAATGAAACCATTATCACCTTACTAAAAGAGGCTGGCATTTCATTCGAAAATAAATATAAAATTTCCCAGGAAGAACTCTATCAGGAATATACTCAGGCAGACTTTCTGGCGTATGCCTCCATCGTTGAAGGCTTTGGCCTGCCTATTCTGGAAGCACAGTCTGTGGGCTTACCTGTTCTAACCAGTAATTGCTCATCTATGCCGGAAATAGCAGGAGAGGCTGCAATTTTTGTTGACCCATTTAGCGTTGAGTCTATTAGACAGGGGGTTGAAACGATGATTGAGAACGAGGCTTTAAGAGAGGATATCAAACAAAAGGGGTTTGAAAACGTAAAGCGGTTTTCCAAGGAGAAAATTGCGGAGGATTATTTGGAGGTGTATAGGGGGCTGGGATTGGAGGTGTGAGGTGGAAGCAAGAGATAAGAGATAAGAGATAAGA
>CBIHNR010000176.1:0-11656 GCA_966211215.1 uncultured Pedobacter sp. | reverse complement strand
TACCACCAACATCAAAAGGGAGAATACCCTTGCATTGTCTTCCACAGGAAACAAATCGCGAACCATAGCAACTGAAGCCACTCCGGCAGCACAGCTTCCTATTGCCTGAACAAATCTTAGCACAATTAAGGCTTCTATTGAGTCTGTAAATACACAGGCGACAGATGTTAAGACATATAAAAGCAGCCCAAAATATAAAGGATTCTTCCTGCCATACCTATCCAACAACGGCCCATAAAGCAGTTGTCCGGCCGAAATTCCGATGAAGAAACTAGAGAGAGATAAAGATACTTCAGCTACAGTACTATTCAGGTCATTGGCGATAGCCGGAAAACCAGGAAGGTACATATCGATAGAGAAAGGGCCCAGGGCTGTTAAAGTGCCCAGAATAAGAATCAGGATAGAACTGTCTTTGCGTTTCATACGGTTTTTGCTTTAGTCAAGCGATTATTCGCAAGGCGCAAAAATACAGTATAACGGAACGGCAAATAACAGTGCCGTGTAATTTTAACACTAAGCTTTCTAAACAAAAAGAGCTCTCTATTTGATTTAGAAAGCTCTTTTCTGACAGCAGTACTAATTCTTTTTTGATATGTTTCGGACTATATCCGGGATAATAAATGATGGAATAGCTCCCTTTACTAAAACCCAGCTATTGTCACTTTTTTGAGATAGAGTACCCCAATAAGTGTCACCGAAATCTACATGGTATTCATTTGACTGCCGAGTTACACACATTTCATTGAACTCACCTTTATCAAATAAATCAATGTAAATATTAAAAGTACTGTTTCCTTGTTTGTTATCTGATGATTGGTTAAACATATATAAAGAACTCTTTTAGCGGTATTTTTGTTTGATACAAACTTGGGCAAAAGATAACAATAATTTAACATTTTGAATGTTAGGAAAATTTATTTTTTAATGCTGCCAGCTTTGATGCCATGTCTGTTTCCCGATCAATTTTAGGCTTTTTATCAAACTGTTTTTGCTTTGGCCGCAACGCGGGAGCTTCATCTTCCTTTTTCATCGAAAGAGCAATCCGATTACGGTTAATGTCAACCTCGGTTACCACTACATCAACTTTTTGATGCACTTTAACCACTTCATTAGGATCTTTAATAAAGCGGTTTGACATTTGGCTAAGGTGGACTAGTCCGTCCTGGTGTACGCCAATATCAACAAAAGCGCCAAATGCCGTTATGTTAGTAACAATGCCAGGCAATTTCATTCCCACTTTTAGGTCAGTTATACTGTTAACCCCATCTGTAAAACTAAATGTTTCAAATTGCTCACGGGGATCACGGCCCGGCTTAGCCAACTCTTGCACTATATCGTTAAGGGTAGGTAGCCCTACTGAATCGCTCACATATTTTTGGAGCTGGATTTTCTTACGAAGGCTCTCATCTTTTATCAGGTCTTCAACTTTACTATTCAGGTCTTTAGCCATTCGCTCAACTAATGCATACCGCTCAGGGTGTACTGCACTTGCGTCAAGAGGATGTTCAGCATTTCTGATACGCAAAAAGCCGGCTGCCTGCTCAAATGCTTTATCACCAAGCCTGGCTACCTTTTTAAGGTCTTCGCGGCGCCTGAACGCACCGTTTTTATTGCGATATTCTACAATATTTTGAGCCAGTTGAGGTCCCAGTCCTGATATATAAGCTAGAATTTGTTTCGAAGCTGTATTCAATTCCACCCCTACCGCGTTTACACAGCTAATAACCGTATCGTCGAGTGATGTCTGCAATTTATTTTGGTCAACGTCATGTTGATACTGCCCCACTCCTATCGACTTAGGATCAATTTTCACTAATTCAGCTAATGGGTCCATTAAGCGGCGGCCAATAGAAACGGCTCCCCTAACGGTCAAATCCTTATCAGGAAATTCATCCCGTGCAGCCTCTGAAGCTGAGTAAATAGATGCCCCGCTCTCATTAACCATAACAATTGTAACACCAGCCAAATTAAGCTTTCGTACAAAGGCTTCTGTTTCCCTTCCGGCGGTACCATTACCAATGGCTATGGCTTCTACTTTATATTTATCAACCAGATATTTAATGGTCTTTTCAGCCTCGGCTATTGCTCCTGCGCCTGTGTGAGGATAAATATTTGTATTTTCTAATAGCTGCCCCTGCTCATCCAAATACACTACTTTACAACCAGTGCGGAAGCCCGGATCGATAGCCAATACCCTTTTCTGTCCAAGCGGAGCCGCAAGTAATAACTGCCTTGCATTTTCGGCGAATACTTTAATCGCTTCTTCGTCGGCCTTCCTTTTAGTCAGGAGCCTTACTTCTGTTTCTATCGAGGGCTTTAATAAACGTTTATAACAATCGGTAATGGCCAGGCGCACCTGGTCTGATGAGTTATTATTGCTTTTGACAAATAAGCGCTCAAGAATCGCCATTGAATCTTCCTCAGGCGGGCAAACGTCAAGAGATAAGATCAACTCCTTTTCTCCACGGCGCATAGCTAAAATACGGTGCGAGGGGGCTGTTTTTACCGGCTCGTTCCACTCGAAGTAGTCCTTATACTTATGGCCTTCTTCCTCTTTACCTGCAATAACGCTGGATTGAAAAGTGCCTTTCTCAAGGAACAATTCCCGGATGGCACCGCGGCATTCAGCATTTTCGTTAATGAACTCAGCAATAATATCCCTGGCCCCGGCAAGCGCTTCCTCTTCAGACTTTACACCCTTTTCCTCATCGATATATTTTGCAGCTTCCTCCTGCAGGTCAACTTTGTTTTGTTCCAGTATTAAATCTGCAAGTGGCTGAAGCCCTTTTTCTCTGGCGGCCGTTGCCCTGGTTTTACGCTTCGGCCGGTAAGGAAGGTAAATATCTTCCAGGATAGCCATAGTTGGAGCTTCTTTTACCTGTTTCTCTAATTCTGGCGTAAGTTTGCCCAGCTCGGTAAGCGATTTTAGTACAGCTTCCTTCCTTTTATCTAAGTCGCGAAGCTGTTCAATCCTATCCCGGATGCCAGCAACTTGCACCTCATCGAGGCTGCCAGTTAATTCCTTACGGTATCTGGAAATGAAAGGTACTGTTGCCCCTTCATCTAGTAATTCTATAGTTGTGCTTACTTGCTTTTCGCTAATGGAAAACTCGTCCGCAATTTTTTTGAAATGTGAGATCATAATCTACCCTTCTGTTTCTAAAGGATTGCGAATTTGCCGCTATCCATCGAAAAAAGCAAAAAAAGCTTATCCACATTTATTCGCTCAAATGCTTTGAAGCTACTCTAAGAATCGATATTATCTCTTTCCGCCGGCTCGGAACCGGGCTTTTCTGTTTCTGGAATGATAGTTTCTATTTCCAGATTAACATCATTGGAAGATTTGTCCTCCCCTTTGGTACCATCCTCAGGATCGGTGGTATTTTGATTAGTCATATTGTTTGGCCTTTAATTATTTACAATAGCCACCTCATTTTGTTTTTAACCGGATCTATGAGGTTTTAGGAATCTCTTCTACTATATTGTCGAGATTGCGTTTGCTGTAAAATTCCAGTCTCCGAAGTAGCCACAACGCAATAGTCAACCAGATAATTCCGGCACAAAACCCTGCCAAAACGTCGCTCGCGTAGTGTACACGCAAATACACCCGGCTTAAGCCAATTACTAAAATCAGTGTGGTTAATAATGATATATACAGCACCTTTAAAGTGGGGTTTTTCTCCTTTCGATATACGTAATAAATTAAAAGCCCAAAAAAAGTTACGCTGCTCATAGCATGTCCACTTGGAAAACTTAAGCCTCGCGCCGGTTCCAATAAGGGCATTAATGGCCTTGACCGGTTAAACATCATTTTTAAGATAGACATAACTATCACACTGCTTAACGCAACGGATGGAATTTTGATGGAATACCATTTATGCCAGCGGATAAACAGGAAATAGCATGTTAATAGGATATTGGCGGCTACAAGCGCTTGATAATTGCCGAACATGGTAAAGAAGAGCATTACATTAGTGGTTGCATCATTGGTATACTGCGAAATAAAATCAAAAGCAGCCTTATCAAACTCCTGCTTATTATCTAAGAACACATATTTTGCAATAGTTAAGAATACCATTAAAGCAACGATAAACAGTAAAATTGCCACAATAGCTTCCACGGTAAACAACATGATGCCTGCTGCAATTCGTCGATACAATTTTTGAATAAGCACCTTCATAAACAGTTCTGCTTTGGTCTCGGTTATTGCCTTACCCTATTGAAATACATAGATGCGAGCTGCCTGTCATGTCCATAGATATCATCATAGAAACTCACCCGCCCGTTACTGTCTGCTGTTGCCGTAAAATACACCAGATAAACAGGCAGCTTTTGTTTAAGTGGAACAAATTTCTCCTTACGGGTACTTATCTGGCTTTCTATTTTACTCCTTGTCCAACCTGTATTTCTTAAAAGATATTCAGCTAAATCAATAGGCCTCTCAATACGCACACAGCCATGACTAAATCCGCGCTTTACCTGGTTGAATAATTCGTCGTTAGGAGTATCATGCAAATAAATATTAGATGTGTTTGGAAATATAAACTTAACACCGCCCAAATCGTTTTGAGGGCCAGGCCTGCGCCTTACAATATAAGGAAAACCATCTTGCCCTGCCGCCGGCCAATCAACTGTTGAAGGGTCTACCAGATCCCCCTTTTGCGTAATCACTTCCATATCAAGAGCATCAAGATAAGATGGATTAGCCATTACTTGCGGAGCAATCTCTTCTCTTAAAATATTAGGCGGCACATTCCAATAAGGAGATAAAACCACGTATTCCATTTTATCGCTGAATATAGGTGTTGAATTCATCTCCTTACCCACAATAACCTTCATGTTCATAACCTCTTTAGATTTTTCAAAAACATGAAGCTTAAACTCGGGAATGTTTACCAGTAGATAATCAGGCTCAAAACTTTTAGGTATCCAGCGCCAGCGTTCCATATTTATTATAATTTTCTGGATCTGTTGCTCTACGGGCATATTGAGTTTTTGAATTGTAAGGGGTCCGATGCCACCGTCGGCCCTTAGCCCGTTAGATTCCTGAAAAACCATTAAAGCACTTCGCAGGCGCTCGTCGAAAATATCGCTTGCTGTGGTATCCTCGCTAAGGTATTCCCTAAGCCGCTTGCGTAATAAGGGCACAACCGGCGAGCTCTGGCCCTTTTTTAATTTTGTACCGCTGGGAATTTTAGGCCATCCTCCTTCTGCTTCAACTTTTCGGTAGTAAGCGAGAGCCTTTTTTAAATTGGCATATTGAGGATGAAGTGGTTGAAACTCTGCATAAGGATATTTGCTTTCCCTTTCGTTCAAAACAGTCATTAAAGCTTTATGAAGCTTAATTTTATTGCGCTTTACATCCCATTCTACCGATCTATTCTCCCGGGGAACTACCAGGCCACGATAATAATCAGATGCCCAGTTGAAATAGGTTGCAGAAAGCGCTACATCAATTTCCTTCTCCAAAGCTTTTATAGTAACTGTGTCGCTCTTTTTTGTTTCTTTTAACTGGTTAAACTTTTCGTCAAAATTTACAACCTGATAATCTTTAGGATTTAATCCTTCTTCACCGGCTCGATTTACCACTTCAAGTAATTTGCCGGCCTGGGGAACTATTTCATGGTTTTTAAACCAGCCCAATTGAAAAGACCTTTCCCTGTAGAACTTTTTAGCCCAGTCTAATTGATCTTTAAAAGCGGGCTCTGAATTCATATAATTGGTAATATATATGCTGTCTAGCACAGGCTGGGCGCCCAGCTCGACTTTATTGCAGCTAAAAAACAGCAGTGGTGATAAGGCAAGAAGAAAAAAAGAATGTCGATTAAATAATCTATAGTTAAAATTCATAAAAGCTCGATTTATCTAAGTGTACAGTAATAAATACAAAAAGTAAACCAAGAGGTTTTATGGCTAATTTTGGGGCTTTTTTGCCTTACGAAATACATTTTAGTGCCACCATCGTACAGTAAAAGGCACAGCTTTTATCTTGAAAGTTTTGCGAAACAATTAGCGCTGTACAAGAGTTACGATAATGGATGCGCACTAAGAATTGCGCCTGTTATCCCTATGAAACACAAACATGCAACTGCACCCAATTATTTTTTAAGAGGCATTAGAGATTCATTATTTGTTTTGGGGCTTGTTGGGTTGGCTTTATTAATTTTATACTCCTTCTATTACTCTGCTTAATCGCGCCACAGATATGGAAATAGTAACAAAGAAACTGTAATTACCACTATATTAATTGCAGCAAGAACTCCTATTTCGTTGTAACTTACCGTACGGTCTAAGCCATCCATAGCATTTTTTGAAAATTTTATCAGCACCATCAGTAAAGGGATAATAACAGGGAAGCTCAATATTGCCATTAATGCCCCACTATTACTCGCCTTTGATACTATACCCGAAATCATGGTAAAAACACAAGCAAAACTTACGCTTCCGATCAATACTGCTAGCAGATAAAAAAGAATATCGCCTACCTGATTTTTAAAAACCAGAGTATAGAATAAGATGGCAATGGCCGACAGCAAAAGCATCAACAAAACATTGTAAATAATTTTAGATATGATGACGGCTTTTGCACTGGTAATACTATAATAATATAACTGCCGCCCTTTATTTTCCTGAAGGAAACTCTTAGCTATGGCATTAACAGAAGCAAATAGCATGATAATCCAGAACAAAGCATTCCAGGTTATTGGATCTACTTTTTTAAAGGATAGGTAGCATACAAAGATTGTTGAAACCACATAAAGTAAAATTCCATTAAAAGCATATTTAGAACGCCATTCTAATACAATCTCTTTTCTAACCAAAAACTTTACCTGACTGAACAAATCCATTTGCCGGCAAAGATAAGATTAATGATGAATGAATATTTTACTCATACGGTGAAATGAAAAGATGCAAATACACGAGCAAAAGATTTTAAATGGTAGTGCTAGGAAATAATTTTACCTTAGTCGCAATTAACCCTAAATCAATGAATAAAACTTTCCTTTTCGCCTTACTGCTGCCATTCAGTGTTTATGCCCAAAAACAAGTGGAAATAAAAATTAAAGGCACCGATGCCAGCTACGCGGGCAAGTCATTCACCATTCAGGGCCCTAACCATCTAAAAAAGGAGGTTAATGTTGACGCATATGGGGGCTTTAAATTTACTTTAAAATCTGATAGTGGATTTTATTCTATCGGCCAAAATGTCCTATTTCTGGGCCCCGGCATGAATTTATCCATCGAAACATTAGATAAAGAGATAACCGCAAATGGGAATGGCAGCGCAGAAACGAATGCTTTGTCTCAATTTTCCAAGCTTGTTAGCCATTATTTTCCTACTCAGGATAAAAACCTGGTTTCATCATTCAGCTCAATGGAGCCCGAGGATTTTCTAAAACAGGTTGCTGATTTTAAAGCAGAGGCTTTGCAAGCACTCGGAAGCAAAACCTTGAATAATGTCTTTACTAAGGTTCAAAAGGATAATGTTGAGTATACCTCCAGATATTTTATCCAAAACTATATCACCCGATATGGAATAGACCCCGAAAAAGAAAAGGTTTACCATAATGCTTTGAAACGAGTAAAGCCTGGAAACATGAACGCCCAGCAAACGGCACAAACCTACCAGGAAATGTTCACCAAGCGGCTGAACATTGAAAACAGAACTAAGTTAAACGCACTGGTCTGGGAAAATTTCGACATAAATAATGGTGCACTTTATACCTTCTCTCCTTTCTATAAAGAACTGGTCGACAAGAGAATGGTTAATTTGCACAGGGCGGAGTTGGCTAAATCGCCACAAATTTCACCCTTGAACATTGCTGAAACCAAAAGGGATATTACCGACCGTGAAATTACCGACCCAATTATTCGGGAACACCTCTTGTATCAATACACATTAGCAATGATACGTGGGAAAAACACCGACGAAAAAGCATATAATGATTATATCGCTTTAGCAAAAGACCCATACTATCTGCCGGAAATTAAAACTAAGTACGATAAGTTTCAGATAATGGGTGAAGGTAAGCCAGCTCCAGAATTCGAATACAAAAACACCGATAATAAAAAAGTTAGCCTGAGTAGCCTTGAAGGTAGCTATGTCTACATTGATGTTTGGGCAACCTGGTGTGGGCCCTGCAAAAAGGAAATCCCACATTTAATGAAAATTGAAGAAAAATACGCTGAGCAAAATATCAAATTCGTAAGTATTTCTATTGACAAATTAGAGAATAAGAATATTTGGAAAGAATTTATTGAAATAAACCACTTGCCTGGTATTCAATTAATTGCCGACAAAGATTGGAAATCTGACTTCGTTAAAGCATTAAACATCAATTCAATCCCTCGATTCATTCTTATAGGCCCTGATGGAAAGATAATTTCTGCGAATGCAACCAGGCCGTCGAACCCAAAACTGCAGGAAGAATTAGATAAACTTTTAACGAAGATTTAGCATTAGAAAGCCTTAAAAAGAGAACATCTCCAAACGGGGAGAATGGAGATGTTCAAAACTAACCAATTATAAACCTACTATTAATACGATTTAGTGGCATAAGTAACCCATCTATTTTCATTTTTTCCACAATTGCCTTTTTATACACAATTACGGATTGCTTCGAAGCAATAATTTTGCAAATCCAAAGCTCACACAGCAATATAAATTGAGTAATAGACAGATGATTGTAATTGCCTCGAAATCAAACTTTCAAATCAGTTTGTTTTTCAAAAAATAATTTAGTTATGTTTGCAGTACTTTAGGGGTGTCCGCAACGGACTGAGATAATACCCTTTGAACCTGATGCAGTTAGTACTGCCGAAGGGAAAAGTGAAAGGCATTTCATATGTCGTTCGTATGTCCTTTTCTATAAGGCATTCCTGAAGTACTCCAACAATACAGGAATGGAAATTACAGTCAATCAGCAAAAACAAATTATCCCGGATGATTATTCGGTTGGGCAGCTTTTGTCATTTCTAATGCCCGGAACCGAAAAAGGCATTGCCGTAGCCATCAACCAGCAAATCATCCCAAAATCCATTTGGCCAAGCCATAAAATTAAGGCGGAAGATAATATTATGCTCATTAGGGCTACCCAGGGGGGATAAACGTGAGCCGGCGGGCTATTAGCTTTCAGCGATTAGCTATGAGCTACCAGCCATCGGGCAATCCGCTAAAAGCTAATAGCTCATTGCTGCCACCTCATTGCTGATAGCTAATAGCTGATCCATCAATCAAGTACATATAACAAATCATGAAAATAGAAAAAACTCCAAACCAACAAACCATCACTCGCGACCCGTTTCCGGCTTCGCGTAAAATATATGTGAAAGGCCAGCTACACGATATTTCTGTAGCGATGCGTGAAATCACTTTAACAGATACTAAACTTCATGGAAAACTAGGTGAAGTGGAAAAAAATGCGCCAGTAACTGTTTACGATACCAGCGGGCCTTACACTGACCCAGCTATTAACATCGATGTAAGAAGTGGCCTGCCTCGCCTGCGCCAGCAATGGATTTTAGATCGCGGCGATGTTGAAGAACTTTCAGAAATATCTTCATCTTATGGAAAACAGCGCCTGGAAGACACCAACCTTGATTCCTTGCGTTTTGCACATATCAGCAAACCTTTACGTGCAAAAGCCGGACAAAATGTTTCACAATTACATTACGCTAAAAAAGGCATCATCACTCCCGAAATGGAGTACATTGCGATTCGTGAAAACCAAAGGATTGATTTATTAAAAGAGCAATTAAACGGGCAATACGAAACTCTTTCAAAACAACATCAGGGACACAGTTTTGGTGCAAATACCCCTAAAAATTACATTACGCCAGAATTTGTAAGGCAAGAAGTTGCCGCTGGCCGTGCGGTAATTCCTTCCAACATTAACCACCCGGAGTTAGAGCCGATGATTATTGGCCGTAACTTCCTCGTAAAAATCAATGCAAACATTGGAAACTCAGCCGTTACTTCTACAATTGAAGAAGAGGTTGAAAAAGCGGTGTGGGCATGTCGTTGGGGTGCTGATACAATCATGGACCTGTCTACCGGAAAAAACATTCACGAAACCCGAGAGTGGATTGTGCGCAATACCCCTGTTCCAATAGGTACGGTTCCAATTTACCAGGCACTAGAGAAAGTAAACGGCAAGGCTGAAGACCTTACCTGGGAACTTTTCAGAGATACTTTGATTGAGCAGGCAGAGCAAGGAGTTGACTATTTCACTATCCACGCAGGTGTGTTATTACGTTACGTTCCGATGACCGCTAAACGCTTAACCGGTATTGTTTCTCGTGGCGGTTCTATTATGGCTAAGTGGTGCCTGGCACACCATAAAGAGAATTTCTTGTACACTCATTTCGAAGAAATCTGTGAGATTATGAAGGCCTACGACGTTGCTTTTTCTTTAGGAGATGGCTTACGCCCAGGATGTCTTGCAGACGCAAATGACGAAGCTCAATTCTCAGAACTTGAAACACTGGGCGAGCTAACAAAAATTGCCTGGAAGCACGATGTGCAAACCATCATTGAAGGGCCTGGCCATGTGCCAATGCACATGATTAAGGAGAATATGGATAAGCAATTGAAGCATTGCCACGAAGCTCCTTTTTATACCTTAGGGCCACTTACTACAGACATTGCACCAGGCTATGACCATATCACTTCGGCAATTGGAGCTGCTATGATTGGTTGGTTTGGAACATCAATGCTTTGCTATGTTACACCAAAAGAACACCTTGGATTACCTAACAAAAAAGACGTTAAAGACGGCGTAATTACGTATAAAATTGCGGCTCATGCTGCCGATCTTGCAAAGGGCCATCCGGGTGCACAATACAGGGACAATGCCTTAAGTAAAGCACGTTTTGAATTCAGGTGGGAAGATCAATTCAACCTTGCCCTTGACCCAGATACAGCAAGGGAATACCATGATGAAACTCTGCCTGCAGAAGGCGCGAAAATAGCACACTTTTGTTCCATGTGCGGGCCTAATTTCTGCTCAATGAAGATCACTCAGGATGTAAGAAAATACGCTGATGAAATTGGAGCCGATGAGCAAGATGCATTGAAAAAAGGATTGGAAGAAAAATCCAAAGAATTTACTCAAAAAGGAAGCGAAATATATTTCTAAGATGCGCCTGGTTGTAATAAGTAACGAAACTTTTTTCCCTGCCGAAGCTAAGCTGGTTAACCAACTTTTTGAGCAAGGATTGAGCTGCTTTCACTTACGAAAACCAAATGCATCGTGCGCGGAAATTGCAAAACTATTGAATGAAATTAATTCAAGATTTCATCCTTTGATTAGTTTACACCAGGGACATGAGGTAGCCCATGAGTACAGCATTAACCGGCTACACTTTTCAGAACAAAGTCGGCAAAATTCAAGTGCTTCTCGCTGGGAAAACTTAAAGAAGAATGGAAGTACACTAAGTACTTCCATTCATAATCTGCAAGATTTACCCCATTTGAGCAATTTTTTTGACTATACCTTTTTCAGCCCAGTATTTAACAGTATTTCGAAAGAAGGCTACAAAGGTGTTTTAAGGGAAAACTTTAAGCTTGCTAAAGACAATATACCTTCACAAATAATTGCATTGGGCGGCATCAGTTCATTAAATATCAGTAAAATAAAAAAACACGGATTTGATG
>CBIHNR010000175.1:0-11672 GCA_966211215.1 uncultured Pedobacter sp. | reverse complement strand
ATGATGAAGCCAGCCCTTTGCTAATTCCCTCTGTTCTGGTGTACAATCAGGCAAACCTAACATCGGTAAGTGCCGGCATGCAATTTAAAAATAAGCGGGTAAACATTGGATTGTGGTACCGGGGAGACAACAAGCAAAGCGATGCAATTGTGCTTTCCTTAAGCCTGGATATATTTGATAGAAGGGATTCGTATGACAAGGTTAGGTTGGGTGTAAGCCACGATGCCAGTACTTCAAAATTGAACTATGGCAAAACCGCAGGCAGTACAGAAACCGCAGTAACCTGGGAAACAACTTTTCCGAACAGCAGCCGCGATGGCCGGTATAGCTTTGGCAAGCGCTGCTATGACTTCTACTAATTTGCTATCCTTTTAACAAAGCTGTAGTGGTACTATAAACCGAAACCATAAATGGCGTAATATAGGTTAACATCACTTTAAAAAAATTCACATGGTTCCAATCCTGGTTTAGGATGAAATCTCCCTGATTTATCAGGTTTAAAATTGATCCAACCAGTAAACTTATAATGATTGCGCGTTTTATTGTTGATTTTTTTGAAGCAATTTTAGCAGATCGTAAGTAAATTTCCATAAATCAGCTGATTTTTGTGCTAATTTACTATTAATGATCATTTAGTGGTAGGTTTTGTCGCTGAAATTCTTGCCAATTTAGATAATTTTTGCCTTTTCGTTGCTCAATCATCGAAATGCAGTCATCTACAGGGCAAACTAGCTTGCATAAATTGCATCCAACGCATTCATCTTCCTTAATGGTGTAGGTATTATACGGGTTTCCATAATCCAATTTTATGGATTGGTGAGAAGCGTCTTCGCAAGCAATATAGCATAAGCCACAATGAATGCATTTGTCTTGATTAATTTTTGCTACAACGTGATGATTGATATCCAGTTCTTCCCATTTGGTGAGAGTGGGAACAGATTTTCCTACAAAATCGTAAATTGTTGGAAAGTCTTTCTCATCCATCCAATTATTTAGCCCTTCACATAAATCCTCAACAATCCTAAAGCCATGCTTCATAACCGCCGTGCATACCTGTACGGTTGAAGCTCCCAGAAGCATAAATTCGGCCGCATCTTTCCAGGTGCTTATACCTCCAATGCCTGAAACCGGAACTCTACTCGTGGTGGGATCTTGCCTGATTGTTGTTAAGAACTTCAAAGCGATAGGTTTTACAGCTGGGCCACAATACCCTCCAAAGGCAGACTTTCCGGCCACATTAGGATTGGGAACTAAGGTATCTAAGTCGACGCCAGTAACAGATTGTATGGTGTTAATAAGAGACAGTGCATTGGTGCCCGCCTCAACACAGGCTTTTCCGGTAGGCACTACAGAATGTACATTTGGCGTAAGTTTGGTGATCACGGGAATTGTGGCGGCTTCCATTACCCATTCAACTACCATACGGGCAATCTCAGGATCCTGGCCTACTGCTGATCCCATGCCTCTTTCATTCATCCCGTGAGGGCAACCAAAATTTAGCTCGAGGCCGTGAGCGCCGGTATCTTCTACTTTTTTGATGAGTTCATGCCAGCTGTTTCGGTCATTATCTGCCATCAGTGATACAACCATGGCTCGGTCGGGAAATTCTTTTAGAACTTCTCTTATTTCTCGCAGGTTGAGCTCTAAAGGGCGGTCGGATATTAACTCGATATTATTAAAACCCATAACACGGCTTCCATGATAATCAACAGATGAGTACCTCGAAGAAACGTTCTTTATTTGTGTCCCCAGGGTTTTCCAAACCACACCGCCCCAGCCAGCTTCAAATGCCCTGAGCACATTTATTTTCTTATCGGTAGGAGGGGCGCTTGCCAGCCAAAAAGGGTTAGGTGATTTTATGCCTAAAAAATTTGCTGAAATGTTTGCCATAGTTTGTTCTTTTTTGCTTCACGCAAAGGCGTTGAAGTGTTTTAGTGCGAGTTTCGCGCAAAGGCGCTGTTGTTGCTCTTTTTGTTTCGCGCAAAGACGCTAAGTAGCGAAAGCGCTATTTATCTGGATTTCTATTGCCGTTGGCTTCAGCCAAATGTCATTTAGTTAAGGACAAGAACCCCATCGGGGTTAAAGGTCGGTAGAAAAAATAGGCCGTTATAAATTCCGTGCCGTTAGGTACGGTACTCCCGAACATTCGGGATAGCGTACCTACGGCACGCAAAATCATTCGCAATTAAATTTTCTACCGACATTTTGCACCTACGGCGCACCTCGAAATCCTTAACTAAATGACATCGGGCTTCAGCCAACGGACTATTTGAGACATAGAAGGGGGCTTTAGCCATATTAATGGGGCTAAAGCCTCCTTTATATATTTCTTATCCGTCAGCTAAAGCAGACGGCAATAGACAACCTTCATCGTGCTTAATAACCTTAGAAGGCTGCGAAGTAGTTATAATAACATCATTTGCAATTGGTTCATTTTTAGACGTTTTTAAATATGAATCTTTGTCATCTCGACGAAAGTAGAGATCCTAGGAAATACGCATAACAAAGCGCCTTAGGATTTCTCCTCACGTCGAAATGACAAACGGGCTAGCCGGTATTATGCCAGAAGTCAACCCTATATTTTTCTTCGTCGCACCTTTACGCGAAACCTATGCTTTGAATAAATTGTTCTCATACCTGGAAACCTCTAAGTAGTTTAATATTCCCTTTGCAGCATCCTTCCCAGCCTGCACAGCATCTACCACTTCCTTGCCGCCATTCACGCAATCGCCTCCTGCAAAGACACCCTGCCAGTTAGTAATGCCTTTATCATCAATAACCAGTTTACCATTGGTATTAAGTAATTCATAAAAATTTACCAGGTTTTCAAATGGCAATTGCCCTGTCGCCTTAATAACCATATCTACATCAAGTTTAATGCTTTTCCCGGTTGCTATTGGAGACCTTCGTCCGCTGGCATCTGCCGGGCCCAGTTCCATCAGGTTGCAGATTAGCCCGTTTACCTTGCCATTTTCGCCGGTAATCTCTTGCGGAGCAGCAAGCCACAGGATTTTGCAGCCATCGAGTTTAGCCAGATCGAGTTCAGCTTCAGTACACGGCATTTCCTGCTGAGTACGGCGGTAGGCAATGGTAACCTCTTTAGCGCCCAACCGTTTGGCTTGCGTTGCAGCATCAATGGCGGTCATGCCCATGCCAATTACTGCAACTCTTTCTCCAACCGGGACGTTCTTGTATTGGCCACTGCGAATTTTATAAATGAAGTTTATTGCGTCTTCAACTCCTTCAAGTTCTTCACCCAGAATGTTTAATTTTCTGGTTAAGCCTACTCCAATTGCCAGGAAAACGGCATCGTAAGAATTTTGAAGCTCAATCAGCGAAATGTCTTTACCTAATTCCTTTCCGTAGATAATTTCAATTCCTCCCAGGGAGGCTATGTAATTGACTTCTTCCTCGCAAAACTCAGGGGTAACTTTGTAAGCAGCAATTCCATAAGTCATAAGCCCGCCGCCTTTAGGTTCTTTTTCATAAACTGTAACATCAATCCCCTCACGGGAAAGTACATGGGCACAGGATAAGCCTGCCGGGCCGGCGCCTACTACTGCCACTTTTTTGCCGTTTGAAGGTTTGCGTTTAAAGAGCTGCCATTGTTGTTCTATCGCTTTTTCTGTTGAATATCGTTGTAACCTTGCTATTTGTATTGGCTTTTCCTCGAGCAAATTGTAAACACAAGCGCCTTCGCATAGCTTTTCAACCGGACAAACTTTTGAACAGCCGCCGCCCATTATATTAGAGGAAAAGATGGTATGTGCTGAGCCCTTGATATTTTCGGTTGTTATTTGTTTGATGAATTTGGGCACATCAATACTTGTAGGGCATGATTTTGTGCAAGGCGCATCATAACAAAATAGACAGCGGTTCGCTTCAGTAACAGCCGCCGTATAGTTTTCAAAAGGAGGATGTATGTCGCTAAAGTTGCGGGCATATTCATCATCACTAAGCCTGTTATTAAAAATAGCCATAGCTTAAAATTAAAGTTGAACTAAAGGCCCGTAGGTCTCAGGTCGCCGATCGCGAAAGAACTGCCAGGTGTTTCTTACTTCATCAATCACATCCAGATCGAATTCGGATACGAGCAACTCATCATTATCCTCAGATGCTTGAGCGAAGATTTGCCCGCGAGGGTCTACAAAGTAAGATGAGCCATAGAATTTGCCCAGGTTCCAGGGCTTTTCTTCACCAACACGGTTGATGCAGCCCATAAAGTAGCCGTTTGCAGCCGAGTGTGCTGGCTGTTCCAATTTCCATAAGTACTGAGACAAACCTGCCACAGTAGCCGAAGGGTTATAGACAATTTCAGCTCCATTTAGGCCTAAAATCCTTGCCCCGTCGGGGAAATGCCTGTCGTAACAAATGTAAACGCCAATTTTCGCGTAAGCAGTCTGAAAAACCGGGTAGCCTAAATTGCCGGGTTTGAAAAAAAACTTCTCCCAGAAGCCGGAAGTATGCGGAATATGGTTTTTACGGTATTTGCCGAGCAGAGTTCCATCCGCATCTATGACTGCTGCAGTATTGTAAAGCACGCCAGCCTGTTCGCGCTCATAAAGCGGTACAATCATTACCATATTGTATTTTTTCGCGTACTCTGCCATCAAGCTGGTGGTAGGCCCCGGAACAGTTTCTGCGGAAGCATACCATTTTTTATCCTGGCCCGGACAGAAGTATGGCGTATTGAAAATTTCCTGTAAGCATAAAATTTGAACACCCTGCTGTCCGGCTTTTTCAATATAAGGGATATGCTTTTGCAGCATGGCGTCTTTAATTTCCTCGATAGTGCCTTCGCCTTCGGTTTTGGGCAGGCTCATCTGAATTAGTCCTGATTTAATGATTCTTGACATCTGTTAGGTTTTAAATTTTACCTTCAACCTGGTTTCTTTTGATAAATTTTCCGAAGCCTTTTTCAACAAGGCATTCATTGTTATCAACTACAACCTTTCCTCTAAGAAGCACGGTTTTAATCTTACCCGTCAGTTCCCAGCCTTCGTAAGCAGAATAATCTATATTCATGTGATGTTTGAGGGCCGAGATAGTATGTTTTTCATGCGGATCGAAAATGACAAGGTCGGCGTCGGATGCAATACCGATGGTGCCTTTTTGAGGAAACATTCCGAATATTTTGGCGGCATTGGTACATGCAATTTCTACAAACTTATTCAGGGTGATTTTACCTGTATGAACTCCCTCTGAATACAAAAGCTCCATGCGGTGCTCTATTGCCGGATGCCCGTTGGGGATTTTCGAAAAATCTTCTTTTCCCATTAGTTTTTGCTCCCATTTAAAAGGGCAATGGTCTGTAGCCACAATCTGGATCAAGCCTTGATTAATCCCCGCCCAAAGTGCCTTCTGGTCTTTCTTTTCGCGAAGAGGAGGGCTCATCACCCATTTAGCGGCCTCGAAATCTTTTTCATATAAAGAAGCATCCAATAACAAATACTGAATACAGGTTTCGGCAAACACTTTCTGATTGCGGTAAGTAGCCTTTCTGATTTCGTTTAAAGCGCCCTCGCAAGTCATGTGTACAATGTATCCGGGGCAGCCGGTATAAGCAATCATATCTGAAAAGCGCCCGGAGGCTTCGGCTTCAGTTATTTCAGGTTGGGAAAGGTAATGGTAAAGGGGAGAGAGGTTGCCATCCGCACGGTGCCGGGCTACCAGGTAATCAATCATATCGCCGTTGGTAGCGTGGGTAGTAACCATTCCGCCCTGGCGTTTCACTTCTTCCATTAGCCCTACCATTTGGCGGTCATCAACCATCAAAGCACCTTTATAAGCCATAAAAGTTTTAAAGGAAGTAATGCCTTCGTTAACTAGCTGGCTGATTTCTTTCCGCACATTTTCGTTAAAATCCGTTACCGCCATATGGAAGCTGTAGTCGCCAACAGCGGTGCCATCAGCCCGGGAGCGCCAGGCTGCTAAAGCATTATGTAATGTATCGCCTTGCGTTTGCAAGATAAAATCGATAACCATAGTAGTGCCCCCGAAGAGGGCTGCCCTGGTGCCGGTTTCGTAGGTATCGCTTGAAAAGGTGCCCATAAAAGGCATAGAAAGGTGCACATGCGGGTCTATGCCTCCGGGAAAGACTAGCATGCCCGAGGCTTCGATGATTTGTTCGGCCTCAAAGGGAAGATTTTTTCCGATAGCTATAATAGATTCGCCCTCGATATAAATATCGGCAACATAATCCTCGCCAGCAGTTATAATGCGCCCGTTTTTAATAAGTATCGACATTAAAAGCTCCTTTCTGTAAAATATCTGGTTGATTAATTGCTGAGGCTGCTGATCCTTTCATAAGCAGGTAATAAACGCAGCCCGAAATAAAAAATCCGGCAAACCAGGCATAACTATAAATATCATTGATCCAGCCTGGTATACTTTGAGTATTGATAACTTTAATTTGCGTTAAAAAGCCCGGTACGTTTGGCAGGATACCTAAAAGGATGGCTGTAATTGCCCTGAAATTATAACCTCTGGCATAGGCATACATTCCCTCAAATCTGTATAGATCATCCAGATGCAGGTTTTTTCTGCGGATAAAATAGTAGTCGGCTATCATGATGCCTCCAATTGGGCCAAGCAGGCTTGAATAGGCAACCAGCCAGGTAAAAATGTAGCCATTGGGGTCGGCAATTAGCTTCCAGGGGAAAATCAAAATACCAAGTATACCGGTGATATACCCACCCGTTTTAAAACTAATTTTGGAGGGGGCAAGATTGGCAAAATCATTAGCGGGGCTTACAATATTGGCTGCGATATTTGTTGCAAGAGTGGATATTGCAACAGCTACCATGGCGATGCTTACCAAAAATTTGCTTTCGAATTTTCCTGCCAAAATCAGCGGGTCCCAGATCATTTCGCCGTAAATAATTACGGTGGCAGATGTTACAACTACACCGATGAATGAAAATAAAGTCATGGAAGGAGGGAGGCCGATTGCTTGTCCGGTTATTTGTGCTTTCTGGCTTTTAGCATACCTCGTAAAGTCGGGTATGTTAAGCGATAAAGTAGCCCAAAAGCCCACCATGCCAGTTAATGCAGGGATAAAGAAATGGAAAAAGCTTTCAGTGCTGGTAAATTTAGATGGCTGGCTCAAAATAGGCCCGATGCCATTTCCTGCAGATAATGCCCAAAATAGGAGGGCGAGCGCCGCGATTGGAAGAAAAAAAGCCTTAAATACCAGCAATTTCTTAATGCTTTCTACCCCAAGGTAAACCACATACATATTGAGCAACCAGAAGAGCAGAAAGGTTATGGCAGGCCCCGTTTGTAATCCCCAGGATGCCGGAAATAAAGATGAAAGTGTGCCAATACCAGGAGCCCACACCTTAAACAAAAGAAACAGCGCATAGCCTCCAATCCAGGTTTGAATGCCAAACCAGCCGCAAGCTACAATAGCACGTAAAATTGCCGGGATGTTAGCCCCTTTTATGCCAAAGCTAGCCCGGGCTAAAACCGGAAATGGTATGCCATATTTTGCGCCTGCATGTCCGTTTAATATCATTGGTATAAGCACTACGGTATTGCCCAGGGCGATGGTAAGGATAGCCTGCCACCAGTTCATGCCGCCGTCAATTAGGGAGCTTGCAAGCATGTAAGTTGGAATACACAGGCTCATGCTAATCCATAAAGCTGCATAATTCCATGTGTTCCAGCTTCGCTTCTCGGGCGGAACAGGTGCAAGGTCTTCACTTTGTAATGCTTTGTTATCCATGCGGTTTATTGGGTTAAGGCAAGTGTCGTTTAGTTAAGTTGTTGGGACCAACACCTAGAAGTCCTTAACTAAATGACATTGTGGTTAAGGTTTCCTTTAGAACTCTTGCAAGCCTCAAAAGGTGTGCTCGTCGGCGATATTTAAAGCCTGCGAAATAATTCTCAATCCTTCATCAACTTCTTCTTTGGTGATAGTTAAAGGCGGAGCGATAAATACATAGTTCCAGCGCACAAAGGCATACATTCCAAGTTCCCTTATTTTCGAGGCAACGTTATTCATCACCTCCATTTCATGCGGCTTAGCGTTAAATGGTGCCAGGGGTTCTTTGCTTTCGCGATTTTTCACCAGTTCCAGGCAGCCTAACAAACCTGTATTTCTAAAGTCGCCGATGCAAGGGTGCAGGCTTTTCATCACTTCAACCTTTTCCTCAATATATTTTCCCATTTCACGCGCATTTTCGATGAGGTTTTCATCTTCATAAATATTAAGTACCTCTATGGCAGCTGCACATGAAACAGGATGAGCAGAGTATGTTAAGCCTAGCATCAACGGCTTATCATCAAAAGCAGCCGCTATTTCATCGCTAACAATTAGCGCCCCTAAAGGGAGATATCCTGCGGTGATTCCTTTTGCAGTAGCAATCATATCAGGAACAACTCCATGCACATCAACAGCAAACCATTCGCCAGTGCGGCCAAAGCCACTCATTACCTCATCGGCAATTAGCAGAATGTCATACTTATCGCAAAGGGCACGGATTTTTTTCAGATAATCAGGCGGGTATTTAATGCAGCCAGACGAGCCACTTTCGCCTTCCATTAAAATCGCAGCGATATTGTCTGGCCCTTCAAATTCAATAAGGCGTTCAATATGGCTTACACATTCTCTTTTGCACCAATCGGGTTCTTTTCCCCAGGGACAACGATAGCAATAAGGGTCTTCCGCATGAATTATATTGGGAACTTGTTGAGAATCGGATGCCAGCTTTCTAGGGTCGCCGCCGGCAGTCATAGCGCCGTAAGATGCACCATGAAAGGCTCTATAGCGTGCAATTATTTTATGTTTTCCGGTATATAAGCGGGCAAGCTTCATTGCATTTTCGATGGCTGTTGCGCCGCAAACCGTAAATAAAGTTTTAGTAAGGTTGCCTGGAGCAATCTCAGCCAGCTTTTTTCCTAACTCGCCCCTTGCTTTGGTTACGCAGCTAGGCGTAACATAACTTACTTGCTGCATTTGTTCTACCACAGCTCGGGTAACCCGTTGGTTGCCATGCCCGATGTTGACATTAATCAGCCCGGAAGAGAAGTCGATATAGCGGTTTCCATCATAATCATATAAATAAACCCCTTCTGCATACTTAACCGCAATTGGATTTATGCCTTTTTGCTTACTCCAGGAGAAAAGTGTATAATCTAAGTTGTCCTGGACGATGTCTTCTGCTTCTTTGATAATTCGCAGCATATTTTATTGCTTATTGATGTTTTGTATATTGTTAGCCTTTGGCTGAAGCCGAACGGCAATAGATACCTAATTTGTGATCACTGATCATTGTTCTCTCTCCTCCAATCTATGTCCGTTGGCTAAAGCCGAACGGCAATAGATACTAATCTCTGATCATTAATCCCCCTCAACTCATCCAATTCACTCCCGCTTCGGGGTTCCATTTGACTGTTAATTTTTTCAACTTTGTCCAAAAATGAATGGAACTTTTTCCAGTGATGTCTCCTGATCCGAATTTGCTTTCATTCCAGCCTCCGAAGGAAAAAGGCTCGCGAGGTACAGGAACACCAACATTTACCCCCACCATGCCTGCGCTGGCCCGTTCGATGACGTATCGGGCAGCGCCACCGTTTTGAGTAAATACAGCTGCAGCGTTTCCGTAAGGGTTGGCGTTTTCAATCGCAATAGCCTCATCTAGCGTGTTAGTGCGCATAATGCTGATAACCGGGCCGAAAATTTCTTCGCGTGCTACAGCCATATCAGGCGTTACATAGTCGATAATTGTTGGGCCAACGTAGGTGCCGTTTTCCTTGCCAGCAACTTTTGCGTTACGTCCATCGAGCAAGATTTTGGCACCTGATTTTTCAGCTTCGGTAATGTAGGTTTCAATACGGTCTTTTGATTCTTTACTGATAACCGCCCCCAGGTTTTCACCGGGAATAATTTTCCTGGCTTCTTCGCAAAGCTGCTCTATAATGTGCCCGACTGGCCCAACAGCTACCATAGCCGAGGCAGCCATACACCGTTGTCCGGCACATCCAGTCATGGATGCGGTGATGTTTTGGGCTGTCATGGCAGGGATAGCATCAGGAAGAACCAGCAAATGGTTTTTAGCACCTCCCAACGCCAGGCAGCGTTTAAGATTGGCAGTAGCTCTTTGGTAAACAAGCTTGGCTACTTTGGTTGAACCAACGAAAGAAACTGCTTCAATATTGGGATGGCTGCAAATAGCTTCCACAATTGCGCTATCGCCATGAACTATGTTGAAAACGCCATCAGGCAGGCCAGCTTCTTTAAGTAGCTCAGCAATTTTACCTAAGCTCAACGGAACTTTTTCGGAAGGCTTTATAATCATGCAGTTACCCAGGGCAATAGCGTTTGGAATAGTCCAGTTAGGCACCATGCTTGGAAAATTAAACGGAACTATCGAAGCGACTACTCCTAATGGTATATATTCTGTCCTGCATTCAATGCCTTTGCTCACTTCAAGCAATTCGCCGGTGACAAGTTGGGGTAAGGAGCAGGCAAATTCTGTTAGTTCGATAGCTTTATCGATTTCAGCAAGGGCTTCGCTATAGATTTTTCCATTCTCCTCGACAATTAAGCTGGCCAGTTCTTTTGCATTTCTTTCGAGCAGTGTTTTGTATTTAAAGAAAACCTGTACACGCTCCTTGATGGGAGTTTTGCTCCATGAAATAAATGCTTCTTGGGCTGCGCTTACGGCTTTGTTTAATTCTGCTGGTAAGGAGAGTGGCACCCGAGATAACAGAGTACCATCTACGGGTGATGTTACCTCAAGGGAGCCCGAACTGTCTGCTGGTGTAAACTTGCCATTAATGAAATTCTGAATAACAGGATACTTCATAGAAATTATTGCCTGTGGTTAATTTTAGTAAATAGAAATCCATGCAAAGCCACCACGTAGCGTTGCTCTGTAGAATATTCAAGAAATAGAACGGAAAGAGCGTTGTTAAATTTAGGTTGAAAGGCGCTGTCGAAACACGAAGAATTCTTTCATAGACATTTAATTATGATTGTAATTTATGAAAATATTCTCTTAGAAATCAAGAAGAAAAATGGATTTTTTTCAAAAAACAGCGTTTTAAGAAACAAATTGTGACTTTTAAAACTTTTTTTGATCAGTTTGATTTTATTGCAAACTTTTGGCTTTATAATGTTGTTTTAGGCTGTTTTTTAAGACGGGGTGAAGGTTGTCGGTTAGTCTATATTGATTTTAATAGGGATTGTCATGAAGATGGGGTATGTGGCAATAGTGCTCGAGGGAAAAATAAGGCGCAGATAGCCTGTGCCCAATTATTAGTCTTTTTTGCAGAAGCTATCAATGATCTTCATTACCTCAATGCCTTCTGATGCTGGGCAGGGATTCTCTTCCTGAGATGAAAAATATTTATTTACCACATGACTGTCCGTAGAGTTCCGCAGGGCTCTACGGATTTATTTATAGAAAAGAGTCTCTGACTCGTTAAAGCGCCATGCTTTTTAAGCCTGGGTTTGATAGTTTAATTCGTGGAATCAGGAGACTCCCAATTATTGTTAAATCCGGAGAGTCACTTCGTTAACTCTCCGGATAGTAGTGCAATAAAGAATAAAGCACTTAGTGTTCCCCTCTGGAGGCTACCCTGGGTACACATCTTCTGCACATTCAGTTCTTTTTTTTCTTTTCCATTCGGTGACTGTTGCGCAACTATTATCCGCGGCAATAATC
>CBIHNR010000174.1:0-11822 GCA_966211215.1 uncultured Pedobacter sp. | reverse complement strand
TATTATTGCCATTAAAATGTGAATATTAATTATTAATCTTGTGATACAGATATAGGCTGCAAATATTGAATTTTAATTGCACAATTGAGTCAAAAACTAAAAAAAGCATAACTTGAACGAATTAAGGATTGATCTTGAGAATGTTAACCCAGTAGTGCTCTGGGGCCCTAATAATGAGTATTTCGAAGTAATTAAAAAGCAGTTTCCAAAAATCAAAATTGTTGCCCGAGGAACAGAAGTGAAGGTTTTAGGAGACGATGCCGAATTAAGCAGTTTTAATCAGCGTTTCAAAGAAATTTTAAACCATGTAGACCGATATAATAACCTTAGCAGCAATGATCTTGAAAGCTTTTTAGGAGCCAAAATTTCTGCGCAGACAGAGGCTGGGGAAGGCGTTCAGGACAAAGCACCTGCTGGTGGGGGGGAAGCCATTGTGTTCGGTCCCAATGGTATTGTAGTGAAAGCCCGTACAGCCAATCAGCGCCGTATGGTTGAAAGTATTAATAAAAGCGATATTTTGTTCGCCATTGGCCCTGCGGGTACCGGTAAAACATATACAGCTGTGGCGTTAGCGGTAAGAGCGCTTAAAAACAAAGAAATAAAACGTATTATTTTAACCAGGCCGGCAGTTGAGGCAGGTGAAAATTTAGGTTTTCTTCCGGGCGATTTAAAGGAAAAAATTGATCCATATCTTCGTCCGCTGTACGATGCTTTGGATGATATGATCCCGCCTGAGAAGCTTAAAGTGTACCTGGAGAATCGCACTATAGAGGTTGCTCCCCTGGCGTTTATGCGTGGCCGTACGCTTGATAATTGTTTTGTGATTCTAGATGAGGCGCAGAACACTACTGACATGCAGATTAAGATGTTCCTTACTCGTATGGGACCATCGGCTAAATTTATAGTAACCGGAGATATTACCCAAATCGATTTACCTAAAAAGCAACAGTCTGGTTTACATACAGCGCTACGTATTCTAAATGAGATAAAGGGTATCGATATTATTTATTTGTCCGGAGAAGATGTAGTTAGACATAAGCTAGTTAAACAGATACTCAAAGCATACGGCGATATACAATAGGATTTCATAAGATAATTTAACGAATTAATGCTGGCAATTAATTTTGCCCTTGGATTATTATGGCAATTAATAATGAATAAAAAAATTATTTTTGCGGCCTGATAATACAGTTTAGCAATATTCATCATTCGATCAACGACTTTTTAAATTCATGTCAGCAATAAAAGAAACAAATTTTAAATTCCCGGGACAGACCAACTATTACAAAGGCAAAGTAAGGGATGTATATACTATTTCTGATAAATACCTGGTAATGGTTGTTAGCGACAGAATTTCGGCATTCGATGTTATTTTGCCAGAGCCGATACCGTTTAAAGGACAGGTTTTAAATCAGATAGCTGCAAAGTTTCTTAATGCTACGCAAGATATTGTATCCAATTGGGTGATTGATGTTCCTGATCCAAGTGTGACAATCGGAAAAATCTGTGAGCCGTTTAAAGTAGAAATGGTTATCCGCGGATACCTTGCAGGCCATGCCTGGAGGGAATATTCTGCCGGAAGGAGGGAAGTTTGTGGAGTAAGCTTGCCAGAAGGTTTGAAGGAAAACGATAAGCTTCCCGAGCCAATCATTACACCTACAACTAAAGCAGCTGTCGGCCATGATGAAGATATCTCAAGAGAGGAAATTTTGAGACAAGGAATTGTTTCAGAAGAAGATTATACTCAGTTGGAGCAATATACCAGGGAACTTTATGAAAGGGGCACTGAAATAGCTGCCGAACGTGGGTTAATACTGGTTGATACCAAATATGAATTTGGCAAAGCCGACGGAAAAATATACCTGATTGACGAGATTCATACTCCCGACTCATCTAGATATTTTTATAAAGAAGGCTACGAAGAGTTACAGGCACAAGGCCAACCGCAACGCCAGCTGTCTAAGGAGTTTGTTCGCAAATGGTTAATTGAGAACGGCTTCCAGGGAAAGGATGGACAAATTGTTCCTGAAATGACGCCTGAGCTTGTAAATTCCATTTCAGAACGCTATATTGAACTTTATGAACACATCACTGGCGAGGAATTTAAAAAAGCCGAGGCAAGCCAGGTTTTAACCCGGGTTGAGAACAATATAATTGAAAGTTTAAACCGTTTAAAATAATTACGTTCTCGTATTATGAAATTTGATTTTTAATGGGTAATTTAATTGTCTTATTACACACTGCCTGTTAAAAACGAATTGTTCTGATGGAAATAATTTTTTAATATTGTAAAAGCATTTTTGCACTTGTAGCTATGAAATTTACTGTAGATAAACACGAAAAATACGTATTGATTAAACTGAATGAAGCTAAGTTAAATAGCCTGATTTCACCTCAGTTAAAGTCAGAGCTGATACTAATCAATACAGAAGGCTTAAGAAACATAATACTAGACCTTTCTGGGGTTAAATACTCTGATTCATCAGGCTTAAGCAGTTTATTGGTTGGGCACAGATTATGTAAAAATGCAGATGGCAGCTTCGTAATAACGGGTGTCAACGAAAACATAGACCGCCTGATCACGATATCTCAACTTGAAAACGTTTTAACAATTGTTCCAACCGTAGAAGAGGGTATTGACCTTATTTTTATGGAAGAAATTGAAAGAGAATTGAAAAAAGAGGCTAGATAATTGCTTCACACACTGAATGAGGTTTGAAGTAACTATTTTGGGTAGTAGTTCTGCTACCCCCATATTTAACAGAAACCCCAGTGCCCAGCTTCTTAATATCAATGAAAGGTTTTTTTTAATTGATTGCGGTGAAGGTACTCAGCAGCAGCTGTTGCGAAATGGGTTTAAGGCTCAGCGAATAGAACACATTTTTATTAGTCATCTACATGGAGACCACTATCTTGGGCTCGTAGGTTTACTTTCATCTTTACATTTAAACGGGCGTACAAGGCCTTTATATCTTTATTGTCCGCCCGAACTTAAGGAAATTCTTGACATACAATTTAAGTATTCACAGACAGACCTTCGATACCCTTTAGTTTATTATTTTACAAATGGTGGCCAGTCTGAACGAATCTTCGAAAGTCAGGACATTATTGTTGATACTATAATTTTAGGACATCGAATTCCTTGTACAGGCTTTAAGTTTACCCAAAAGAAACGCTTACGCAGGATTATAAAAGAGAAGGTGGAAGAATTAGGGGTTCCTGTGAATATTATACCTCTTCTAAAAAGGGGAATTGATTATAAGGATTCTAAAGGTGTTGTTTACCTTTCAAGCGAATTGACTACGGAGCCAGATGAGCCCAGGTCTTATGCTTATTGTTCTGATACAATTTGCAATTGGGAGTATTTGAATGATATTAAAGGAGTAGATACCTTGTACCATGAGGCTACTTTCATGCATGATATGCTAGATAGGGCACAGGAAACCTATCATACTACATCCCTTCAAGCTGCCGAGGTAGCACTTAAAGCAGGTGCTAAACAACTATTATTGGGACATTTTTCTGCGAGATATCGCGAGCTTGACCCTCTTTTGCTCGAAGCTCAAAGCGTGTTTCCAAATTCAAAGCTAGCAACAGAAGGCCAGGTTTTTGAAATTTAGGAAATTGGCCAGGACACTTTTCGCTTCACCATCAAATAGCACAACATTTAATTGCCGCAGGGCTTTATATAGGCGGGTTCCCGTCGTCGTTTCTAAAGACTAATCCTTCTTACCGCCAAAGACTGAAAAGCTTACATAGCGCTTAGGATTCGCTTTAAGGTCAATCATTAACTTATTTAAGTTTTCAGCGGAGCTATTGAGATTGTTATAGAGCTGCTTATCATTCACTAACTGTCCGAGAGAGCCCTGGCCATTGTTAATTTTGTTAATTGCCAATTGCATATCTGCAACAGCTTTGTCTGCATTTTTTATCGTATTTTCGAAATTTGCCCTTGCGAACTGATCAGAAACCTTCTCGAGATTGGTCATTACTGCGGTAATCCTTTTATTGTTTTGGGCAAAATTAGAGGAGATAGATTCCAGATTCGCAAAGATTGCGCTCAAACGTCCGCTTTCAGAGCCTACCATATGGTCAACTTTTTTAGTGGTAGCTTCCAACGTTTGTAAAGAGCGGGCGATACTTGCAAAGCTACTGTTGAAATTTCTCTGAAATTCTGGACTAATGGTGTTATCAACCGATATTAATATAGAATCCAACCTGGAAATGATTTGCTCTGCCTTTTTTTGAACTGGCTGAATCTGAGTCATCAAATCTTTTTGAATATTAGCCCTTAAAGTATCGCCGTCATCGGCGTACTCTCCGGTTCCCAAATCAAAAATTATTGCTTTACCACCCAAAAGGTCTATGCTTTCTAATCTGGCAACAGTCGACTTAGGGATTTCATATTCGGGATGTATTTTGAATTCCGTTAAAATTCTGCCGTCCGGCTGCAATGTTAATTGGGATACACGGCCTATTTGAAATCCGTTCACTAAAACAGGTTTAGAAACAGTCAATCCTTCTACGCTTTCGTAAATAGCATAAAATTCTTTTTCCCGTGAGAAAACATCATTTCCCTTTAAAAAACTATACCCTAAAATTAAAATTGTAATGGCAACCGCCGCTAATATGCCTACTTTAGTTTCGTTTGTAATCTTCAAAGTAAAGTTTTTTCAAATATAAGTAACCAAACAGGTTTTTAAAGCTCTACTTGCTTCTTATATGCCTGAATTGCTTTTAACAAACAACTCACAATTTCGTTTTGGCCGTATTCTGAAACCATATACTCCTCTTCTTCTTTATTACACACAAAGCCAATTTCTGTAAGGATTGCAGGCATGCCAGCTCTTGCCAGTACTGCAAGCCCTTTTTCTTTTACTCCACGGTCTATGCGGCCGGTTTTTATGTACTCGTCCTGAACCAGGCTTGCAAGGCGAATGCTCTGTTCCCTAAAGGTGTTTTTCATCAAAGAGAAGATGATGATACTTTCCGGGTCTTTCGGGTCATAACCTTCGTAATTATCTTTGTAGTTTTTCTCCAATAAGATAGACTCATTCTCACGGGTTGCAACGTCCTTTATTGCGTTGTTTTGCTCATCCAATCTATGGAAACCAGAAACAAAGGTTTCTACTCCTTTGGTTGAACTCCGCCCGCGATAGTTTTTAGGCATATCGTTACAGTGGATGGAAATAAATAGGTCGGCTTTATTTTGATTAGCAATGCCAATACGTTCGTAAAGCGGCACGAAGACATCTGTAGTCCTCGTATATATAACCTTAACATCGGGTAGATTTTCTTCAATCGCTTTGCCCAGGCGCAACGCTACCTGCAAAGCAAGCTCCTTTTCTTTTGCAATGGCACCTCTGGTTGCCCCATCTTCGCCCCCATGGCCGGGGTCAATCACTATAGTTCTTATGCGATAGGGCACGGCGGCATGTAAGTCATTAGAGAATGAAATAAACGGCACAAATGCCAGAAGGGTACACAAGCTATAAATCAATCTTCTGATTGGCATTAATTTCATTAATTTTGAGCTATAATTTATCATTACAAAAATAACATACATCATCACACACTTGGAATCAAAAAGCATTTTTTTTATGAGATACGTGATTATGTTCTCTTTTGTTGCATTAAGCCTCAATCTGCTGGCACAGGTTACAGGCGCCAAAAGAGATACCACGAAAGTTCTCACCAAAACTGATACCACATTAACGGATACGTTGAAGAAAAATTCTACAACTATTACAGGATTATCGGGAAAAATTGAATATCGTGCCGAAGATTCAATACGATTCAGTGTAGATCAAAATATAATTTTTTTATACGGAAAAGCAAGGATTTCTTACGAGGAAATGGAACTTGCTGCAGATTATATCAAGCTTGACCAGAAGAATAAAATGCTTTTTGCCAGTGGCTTAAATGACAAATACCATCGGTACCGGGGCCGTCCGATATTTAAGCAAGGATCCGAGCCAGCCATAACTACTGATTCGCTGGTGTTTAATATGAATACTAAGAAAGGAAAAACCTATGGTTCTTTTTCTGAAGTGGAGGGGGGGTATATATCTGCAGCGCAGTCAAAGAAAAACCCATACAACGAAATCTCTTTCAAGAACGGTATTTACAGCACATGTAATTTGCCTCACCCGCATTTTGGTATCCATATTTTGAAAGGCTTGGTTACTGAAAAGCAAATTATTAGCGGTCCAGCCTATTTGGAAATTGAAGATATTCCCATCCCGGCAGGTATTCCCTTTGGATTTTTTCCAAAAACAAATAAAAGGGCTTCGGGCTTTCGCTTTCCAACATTTGGTGAAGACGGTTCGCTTGGATTCTTTATCCGAAACGTTGGATGGTACTTCGGGATTAATGACTATTGGGATGCAGAGGTTTTAGGAACCATCTATAGTAAAGGTTCTTACAACACCAGTTTGGCGGCACGCTACCGTAAAAATTATAAGTTTAATGGTTCCTTATATTTTTCATACAATAATCTTATTCCCAGCAATGCCATTGAAGGAACATACGAGTATAAGGGTAATAAAGATTTTAGTTTGCAATGGTCGCATCAACAAAATCAGGCAGCGAATCCCGGCACTAACTTTGGCGCTAACGTAAATATCCAAACTGCGGCATATAATACAAATAGCCGGGCGGGAGGATCTTATGATATTGGCGAATTGACAAGAACATCTTTATCTTCAAGTGTTAACTATAGCCGCACTTTTTTAAACAACCTTTTCAATTTTAGTTCCAGTTTAACGCACAGGCAAGACCTTGCCACTAAGCAGGTTGATTTAACACTGCCATCATATGTGTTATCTATGACTACCATCAACCCTTTCGAAAATAAAAATAATACGGGCAACCAGAAGTGGTATGAAAAGATTTCGGTAGGTTATACTATGAATGGTTCTAATACCATAAGTGAAAAGGAGCATAACCTATTGGATAGCGGTTTAATCAATGCCCGAAATGGAATAAGCCATTCGCTACCTGTAAACATGTCTTTTAATGTATTAAAGTATCTGCAGTTTAATACAGGTATCAACTACGAAGAGAAATGGACACTGCAAACTTATAGGCAGGTTTATAATGACACCACCGGCCGGGTTGACCGCGAAATAGTAAGGGGTTTCCGCAGGAATTATGAGTACGGATTGAGTGGCGGCGTATCCACAAAGTTTTATGGAATGAAAGAATTTAGAAAAGGTAATTTAAAGGCAATACGCCATGTGGTAACACCTCAGGCAAGTTTTACCTATAAACCCGATTTTAGCAGTAATCGTTTTGGTTTTTACAGGACTTATACCGATTCTGCGAATATTGTTCATAAGTACTCCATTTTTGATGGTACTGTTTTTGGCGGGCCGGGAATGGGACGCCAAGCAAGTATGTCTTTTTCGGTAGATAATACTATTGAAGCTAAAGTTAAAGCCAAGGGTGACACTGCTTCCGAGTTTACAAAGGTGCCCATCTTACAAGGATTAAACTTTAGTGGCAGCTATAATTTCCTGGCAGATTCAATGAAATTATCCACCATATCTTTCGGTGGCCGGACAGCTTTTTTTAAACAAAAGTTAGCAATCAATTTTAACGGAAGTTTAGACCCTTATCAGATCGACAGAAGCGGGCCTTTTCCAAGAAGGGTGGACCGTTATTTATTAAGAGAGGGTAGGTTGGCAAGGCTTACGTCTTTCAGCTTTTCTACAGGATTTAATTTTAATTCTTCTGCATTTGAGAAGAAGCGCGAAGAACTGGAAAAGCAGCAGGACAACCCGAGGTTAAGCCAGCAACAGCAGCAAGATATCTCATCTATTCTTAGAAATCCTAACCAATTTGTTGATTTTAGTGTGCCATGGTCATTAACAGCGAGTTATAGTTTTAACTACTCCAATGATGGCATCAACAAATCTAATGTCGTGAATACCCTGAATTTTAATGGTGACTTCAGCCTGACCCCAAAATGGAAAGTTACCTATACTTCTGGCTGGGATTTCGAACGAAACACTTTTTCTACAACTCAGTTCTCAATATTTCGAGATTTACACTGCTGGGATATGTCATTTACCTGGATGCCTTTCGGTGTTTACAGAAGCTATAGCTTTAATTTACGGGTAAGGGCCTCAATGCTTCAAGACCTTAAATTATCTAAAAGGAGTTCACTATTTGGAAATGTATTCTAGGCCATGTTAGCAGAAATTATCACCATTGGGGATGAAATCCTTATCGGGCAAATTGTAGATACAAATTCGGCATGGATAGCACAGCAATTAGACGCAATTGGAGTGCGGGTTAAACAGGTGAGTTCCGTGTCTGATGATAGACAGCATATTTTAAATGCTCTGGCTGAAGCTTCAACCAGGGCGGATATCATTATTGCAACTGGTGGACTCGGACCAACAAAGGACGATATTACTAAAAAGACACTTGCCGAGTATTTTAACACAGGTTTTAGACAAGACGAGCAAAGCCTTGAAATAATAAGCAACATTTTTAAGAGGTCGAATCGCCCACTTCTTGATATCAACGTGAAGCAGGCTGACGTTCTTGAAAATTGTACCGTATTACTGAATAAAAATGGCACAGCTCCTGGTATGTGGATTGAGCATGAAGGTAAGATCTATGTATCAATGCCTGGAGTTCCCTTCGAAATGATGTATTTGGTGACGGAAGAAGTACTGCCACGCATTAAATCAAGATTTAAGCTGGAAGCCATTGTGCACCATAATATTTTAACAGCAGGCATAGGCGAGTCTTTTTTAGCTGAAACCATTGCTCCTGTGGAGGATAGCTTACCTCCGCATATAAAACTGGCCTACCTTCCAAAGCTTGGGCAAGTAAAACTGCGCTTAAGTGCTTATGGTGAAAATGAAGAGATTTTAAAAGAAGAGCTAAGTTTTTACGCGAATAAAATTTCAGAACTGACTACTCCATATGTTGTAACCAATGAGGATAAGGCTCTTGAGAAAGCCATTATGGATTTTATGAAAGAACGGAATCTCAGCCTTGCTGTTGCAGAAAGTTGTACTGGAGGGTATTTATCCCACCTATTCACACAACATGCCGGTTCTAGCGAAGTTTTTTTAGGCGGAGTGGTTTCTTATTCGAATCGTTTAAAAGAAAATATTTTAGGGGTTTCCAGTTCTACGCTTGATACTTACGGAGCGGTTAGCGAGCAGGTGGTAATTGAAATGGCGAATGGAGTCCGTGCAAACTCTAATCCTGATTATGCAATTTCCGTAAGCGGTATAGCAGGGCCCGGAGGCGGTACGCCAGATAAGCCGGTAGGGACGGTTTGGATAGCCGTTTCAAGTGAACAAAAAACAATCACTCAAAAATTCCAATTTGGTAGCCGCAGGCAGCAAAATATTGAGCGCTCTGCGGTAAACGCGCTGATTCTGCTTTTTAAATTACTTCGGGAAGAACACGCTTAAGTGCTAAAAAGATTTATTTTTGCAGCGGTACCTTATTCTAAAATATGGCTCGATTTGAATTATTACTCCCTAAAATGGGCGAAAGTGTTGCGGAAGCTACTATTGTTAAATGGTTAAAAAATCCAGGTGACCAGATTAATGAAGATGAAACCGTCGCAGAAATAGCCACAGATAAGGTGGACTCAGAAGTGCCTTCGCCAGTGGCCGGAAAGCTTCTGCAAATTTTAGTGAGCCAAGATGACGTGGCTCAAATTGGAACGGCTATAGCGATAATTGAAACGGAAGCTAGCGACGGCCCTGTAAATAAGGAAGTGGAGCAAACTGAAAGTCCAGTCGAGCAGGAATTTAAGCCGGAACTTGAAACCTTACCGGGGATTGAGGAACTTCAGCAACACACATCAAATTCTAGCTCTATACAGACAGAAGCTAAAGGAATTCGCTTTTATTCGCCACTTGTAAAAAGTATTGCAGTTGAAGAAGGCCTTTCTCAACAGGAATTAGATTCGATTCCGGGGAGCGGGGCAGATGGAAGGGTAACAAAGCAAGACATTCTTAATTACGTGAATAGCCGTGGAGCTAAGCCTGTTGGCACACAAAGAGAATTTGAAGAGCCGGCAAAGCCAGCCACCGAAAGTATAAATATTCCTGAAACCAGTTTCGAAACTCCTAAGCCGCTTAAAAATCATTCGCAGCCTATTACTTTATCGGCAGGTGATGAAATCATAGAAATGACCCGTATGCGCAAGTTGATTTCTGAGCATATGGTAATGAGCAGAGATACTTCGGTGCATGTAACTTCTTTTGTTGAAGCTGATGTTACCAATCTGGTTAAGTGGAGGGATAAAATTAAAAATGCTTTTGAAAAAAGGGAAGGAGAGAAGATTACTTTTACTCCAATCTTTGTTCAGGCTGCTACAAAGGCCATTAAAGACTTCCCATTAATCAATGTATCAGTTAATGGGAATCAGATCATTAAAAAACGTGATATAAATATAGGCTTGGCTGCTGCATTACCTTCAGGCGATTTGATTGTGCCGGTAATTAAAAATGCAGGACAGTTAAACCTTGTGGGCTTAACCAAAGCCGTTAATGACCTTGCTAACCGGGCAAGAGCTAATAAGTTGCAGCCGGACGAAGTTAAAGATGGAACATTCACTATAACGAACATCGGGTCATTCGGAAATATAATGGGAACTCCTATCATTAACCAACCGCAAGTTGCCATACTTGCCATAGGCGCTATTCAGAAAAAGCCGGCTGTATTAGAGACCGAACATGGAGATGTGATCGCCATTCGGCATAAAATGTTTCTGTCGATGTCTTATGACCATAGGGTGGTAGACGGAGCTTTAGGTGGAATGTTCTTAAAAAGGGTGGCAGATTATCTGGAAGCCTGGGATATTAACGCAGAGATATAAACTATTGAAAGTTTTCAATTTTACAAGTAAAAAAGCCTTTAGAAACCAATATCTAAAGGCTTTTTTATTCAAAATCCTTTGCCTTTTTTTCCTCGATCTTGGCAATGATTTTTTCTTTCTTTAGATCTGTCCTGACAAGGGCATATAAACTCATGTAAATATTCGCTATCCAAACTATTGAAAAGCCGGCCAGGAAATAACCTCTCCAATCATGAAACAAAAGCTGGAAACCGGATATTATTAAAATCAGGATGGTTATGTAATGGCTGAAGCAGTACTCACAAGTGAAGACATAGTAAAATTTTCTTTGGAGTAAGTACTTGCAGTACTGTGAGCGATTAATGCAAAATTCTCTGGGTTCTTTAAAAATTTCTTCATGAGCGACCGTCCAGGCAATGCAGGCCACCGGCATTGCGAGCAAAAATAACCAGGTTATTTGTTCTGTGAGTGTCATCATCTTATTTACAGGAATTATAATAGAATGTTTATGTCAATGGCCTTTTAATGCGGGCTTTAAGACCATCCTGCAAAGAACATGTTATCAAAAAATATGTTTCAAAGCCGTAAACGATGCCAGGCAGAAAGTAATATGAATTGATTATGCGACGATTAATACGGTATTTAGGAGCAGCTGCAGGATTTGCATTTGCAATATTGCTTTTGTTCTGGCTTGGGGTCGCCGCCTATGTGAGCGTGAATAAGAAAAAGGTATTGTCTGAAATAACCCGGCAACTAAATGAAAACCTCAGCGGCCATCTTACCATCGAAAGCATGGAGCCATCGCTGATAGAAGGATTCCCCGGTGTGTCTGTGTTGCTTACTAATGTTTTGCTTCGTGATAGCCTGTATTCCACACATCGCCACGATTTGTTGCGGGCTAAAAAAATATTTGTAACAATCGGTGCTTTTCCATTACTAGCCGGAAAGTTGAAAATGCAGACACTTGAGATAAGAGGTGGCGAAA
>CBIHNR010000173.1:0-11970 GCA_966211215.1 uncultured Pedobacter sp. | reverse complement strand
GTTTCTCTCAATCAAAATTTGCAACGCCTCTAATAAAAATGGCGTCCCTTTATGAAGATCTTTTCTCGAAGGCATAAAGCCACTCAGCATGATAAACTTATCTTTAGTTAAATTTAACTGCTCCTTAGCTCTCGATTTTGTATAGTCCTTAAATACATCTGTTTCCAATGTATTAGGAATAACATGTATTTGCCGACTTTGCAATAGTTTACTTCTTTGGATGGAAGCCTCCATCCAAGTGCTGGGCGCTATTATAGAAAAATCTAATTGAGAATAGGCTTTTTGTTTGGACTTCCAGATTTTGTGAGAAAGATCATTGTCATTGGAAAATTTCAACAAAGGGCAGTTTCCGCATTCTCGTTCAAAGTGATCACAAGTATATCGCACATGACACCCTCCCGTAAACGCGTTACTATCATGAAATGTCCACACAACTGGTTTCTCAAGTTTTTGCAGTCGGGCTAAATCCCTGGGCCTGAGGAATGCATGGTTTACCCAATGAAGATGAATAATATCAGCCTCAAGCAGTGCAGGATGTTTAGATATGTCTTTACCCCAAAGAGGTACAGAAAAAGGAATTCTTAACTTCCTGGTAAATGCAGCTGAAATGTATCTTTCCAATAATATACCGAAAGCAGACAAGCCTTTTTGGATGGAGCCTTTTTCGCTCAGATCATTTATCAAAGGGTTTTTCCCGAATTTATAGCTTACCCATATCTCCGAGGTAATCCCATCGTTCTGATTTAATGCCCTGCTTAATCTTAAACAAGCCCTTCCAGCTCCGCCATTGCCATCATACGTATTTAGGTGAACAATCTTCATTAAAACTTCTCCCGGGCAAATCTAACAATACGTTGCCATAGATTTCCTTTTCGATGCTTAAGAAAGTCTTTAATCTGGACGTACGCTTCTTGATCTTCTTCAATCACATCCGGGAATTCAGTCACAGGCTTATCGCTAATGTTTACGGCGTACATATTATTCTTTCCAGAATGCACTCCGCTGCCATCATGCCCTATATTATCTATTAACGAAGAAGCAACATTTAACGTAAGCCCTTTATTCAAAAAAATTGACGCATACCAGCGAATAGCCCAGGAGTTATTCTTCCCACGCTTAAACTCATTCATTTGCTTCCAGAAGTTCATGGTTCGGTCGATCGAGAAGTCATTGATTTTTTGGCTATCAAATTGAGCCATCAGCTTGTCAATATCCGGCTCAAAAAAATCCCACGCTCGTTGCCAGGTAGCCAATCCCCAGCTTCCAGACGCCCTGTAGAAAAAAGTTTGGGGTAATTTGGCAGCACACTTTAAGGGATACATGTATGCGCAGATGTGCATTACCCGACTTTCTACCTCATATTTCTTCAAGGCCTCATTAAAATACTGTAACGTGTAAGGCGAGGACATCAAATCATCTTCAAATACAATAACCTTCCCGTATTCACTATTAAGCCTTGTAACACCTTCAATGATTGAATTCGCAAGCCCGTAATTACTCTCTCGCTCTATTATTTCAACCGATTTGAAGCCTTCAATATTCTTAATTATTTCCCTTACTTCCTCAACCCTGACCTCGTCGCCCTTCCTGGGTGCATCAGAGAAAATAAACAGTCGCGATTCCTCCGCAAGGAAATTCTGCTGAAGGCATTTTATCGTCCGAATGGTATGCTGAGGGCGATTGTATACAAATAAAGCTATTGGCGCGAAATTTTGCATGAGAACAATAACGTATTAAACACTCAGTTTTTTAACAAAAAACCTGCCTTTTATTTTTTGAAATGTATCATCCACCTTCTCATTAATATCAGGCGATACTTTGAACAGATAAATCAACGATCCAAATATTAGCGCAACCACGCTGCTTCTCACAAAGATATCAAGATATAATTCCGGCATTTTCCAGAGATAATGCCCCAGCAAATAACAAACTGCACTCACAACAATCACGACCATATGTTTTGATGTAAATGGTTGCATTTTAAAATTTTGCTTTATAAATAACCAACTATAAAAATTGATCGCTGTCAGGCTGACTAAATATGCTAGAGCCGCTCCCTTCCCTCCCATTATCGGGATAAAGAAATAGTTCATTATCACACAGCAAAGGCTGGAGGCCACGGTTAAAACTGTTACTAACCGATATTTATCAGATACTGAAATAATATGCAGATTTAGCCCTCCGGTGATATCTACTAATGATGCCAATCCGATTAAAATAAAAACTTCAAATTGAGATTCAAACTCCGGCTTTTTAAGAATGGCAAGAAGATTATCTTTATTAACAATTACCCCAATAAACAGCAAACATCCGATTGTCATTTGTATGATGGAAGTCTTGCTGTAGATGTTATTAACATTCTTAAAATCGTGTTCTTTCCAGGAATCCGACACAATTTGATAAGTTGTTCTATTTAAGGCCTGGGCCGGCACCCCAATGATTACAGCTATATTAAAAAATGTACTGTAAACACCTTGCTCAGACAGCCCCGTCATTGAGCTTAGCATCAAAACATCCACTTTCTGCAAAAGCGCTATCACCACCCCAGCAAACAAGGTATATGAGCCGTAATTTATAATGTCTTTTCTCTTTATTCCTGCAAAATGATTTTCAGGAAGTTTAAGTAAAAATTGCCCCGACTTAAGTATGCTCAAGCAGAGCAAAACAGCCACCAATCCATTTAAGCCTATGTATATTACTACAAAATCATCAAAAGAAATATATCCCAAGGCCACCAATATCATTTCAACTGTTGTAAGCACCCGCACCAATACATCCTTTAAAAAGCTGGAATAAATCGTCTGGTAGGCAACCTTTCCTACCGCTTCAAAGAAATTGAAAAAAAGCAAAAAGAAACCTAAAGGAATTACCCAGTTATAATAACGCACAAAAAGCGCAGAATTCTCGATAAACGCAGAAATAATAAGAGGCTTAAGAATAAGGAAAAAAATACTGCACAATATAAAACCACCAATACATATAAGCCCAATCCATTGAATAAAACCACTATGTGATTTGTCTTCTGTTCTATAATGCGGAAAAAATCGAACAATAATTCCGGGAGCGCCAAAAGCTGAGATTAACGAAAAAAAGATACTTACCGCAATAAGTAATTGGATAAGTCCAGCGCCCTCCGTACCTAAAAACCTAGGGTAAAGCGCAATATTTACAGCTCCAACAATATATCCCAGATAGGAAACTATGGTATTTTTATAAGCTTGTTTTTTTACAACCCCCATTTATGATTTTTCTTTGGCTGAAAAGATTGATGCAATAAATCCAAACGTTAAGCCTATACTTTTTAGTTTTTCAATGAAGATAATCTTAGGCTCATACTTGAGTAAAACTGTGTTTTTAATTAAAACATACCACGACTTTAAAATTGACTTTATACTAACCAAAAAGATATTTCCTCCTCCGAACGTGCTGTAATAAGACTTCCCTACTGCGTATGAACTTTTCAGAAACCAACTCATTTTTAGTTTATAGGGGGCAACATAATGCTGGATAATAATCTTAGGGTTGTAGCCGATGGTATAGCCTTTTTGTCTTATCCGTATCTGAAGTTCGGTTTCCTCCCCATAGTGAATTTTGTTGCCTGTCATACCCAGACTAGTGTTAAACCCTCCGGTTTCTTCCAAAAGTGCCGTTTTATAAAATGCAACTCCTCCGGAAATATAGCCTTTCTTCAATTCAGTACAATGATCAGGCTTTCCGATAACGTTAGTAAAGTAAAAAGGCTTCTCTGGCAACCACCATGGCTTTTTTTCGATATACCAGGCTATAAAAGCACCTCCAAAACAGTCAAACGGATAATTTTTAATTGTTCGGAGCACTTCAGAAATCAAGTCAGGATTACTCAAGGCATCATCATCAATATAGCCTACCCAGCTTCCTTTTGCTGCCTTGTAGCCTGTATTGCGGGCGTAGCTTAACCCAATATTAGTTTCCTTTATGTAACTCAATCCAGGGTATTGATTGAGTTTCTTTCTGACGAGATCTTCGGTTTCATCAGTAGAGTTATTGTTAATCACTATAACCTCATAGGCATCTATAGGCGCATCCTGCGCAAATAAAGAGTCCAGGCATTGGCCTAAAAGATCAGCCCGATTATATGTACAAACTATAATGGATAACTCTAACACAATTAGAACTTACGGATTAAAAAGCCGATAAATTTATCAAAAATACCCTGCTCTGGCACAATTGCTTTAGGAATATGCAGAGCACGTAGCTCACTTTTGGGCGCTTCATGCCTTTCGATATGCTGCACAATGCCTGGAAAGAGTTGATAATTATTCAATATCTTATTTCTTGCTTCAGCTATAGCATCTAGATTTTTCTCCCATTTTTTACCTTTAATAGCCTGATTTATCAGCTTGATTGCTTCCGCTGGCTTTGTTGGATCGATCAAAATTAAAGCTTCTTCCGGGAAATACTTTGTTATGTTTTTGCACCCCCAGTAAATTGGCATTGACCATGATAAGAGACAATCTGCAATTTTCTCCGTCCAGTAATCATTACAGGAGAAATTTTCCAGGGCGATACTATATTTATAGCTTGCCAATGCATCAAATTTATCGTCTACGGGTTGAAATCCGCGGCCAAATAAATCGAACTCAAAACCTTGCTTTCGGATGGCTTGTAGAAACATCATCCTTCTTCTATGCCCCGAACGGTTTCTTAAATTACTAGTGATCCAGGAAACCTGATCTTTTTTACCTAGTGATCCCGGACGCAAATCGATAAGCTCATCATAACTTTTTTTGATATGCCAGGGAAGCATTCCCTGATGAGGAACTACTTTTTGACTATATTCTTTGCCCCATGAAGTAAAGACGAAATCAAAATAATCGAAATATTTTGTTACCCATTTATAGTGGTTAATAGGGGGCTCTTGGGATAATAGATATGCAGCATTCTCAGGGATCTTAACGTCAACCTCCCTGTATGGATAATTAGCCACCACTAAATAGTCAGGATTTTCTATTGGCTCTGTTGTAAAGGTATATTCCCTCCATTTACCGCTTCCAGACGGAGTTTGTCTAAAAAGGGCTGAGGTGCTATAATGAAAATCCAACCGTACAACAGGCATACCACAAAATTGCTGCAATAATAAGGATTAAGGCAAACGTATAAAAAAACAACCGGGAGGTTTTGCATCCCGGTTGCCCTACTTATTAATATTTAACTTATTGGAACTTCTTAGCATTTATCTTACGCTCGTTTTCAGTAAGATAAATTTTGCGTAAACGCATGCTTTGTGGAGTTACTTCAAGATATTCGTCAGCCTGGATATACTCCATACACTCCTCTAAAGAGAATTTAATTGCCGGAGCAATACGAACGTTATCATCACTACCAGAAGCACGCATGTTTGTTAACTGCTTTCCTTTAACAACGTTGATAACCAAGTCGTTGTCGCGGATATGCTCACCTAAGATCTGCCCTTCGTAAACATCCTCTCCTGGATCTACAAAGAAACGTCCTCTGTCTTGTAATTTATCGATAGAGTAAGCAGTTGACTGTCCTTTCTCCATAGACACCAATACACCGTTCAACCTGCCAGGCAAAGTACCTTTCCAAGGCTCGTAAGCTTTAAAGCGGTGAGCCATAATAGCTTCTCCCGCAGTTGCCGTAAGTACGTTATTTCTTAAACCGATAATACCACGAGACGGAATTTCAAACTCAAGGTGTTGAAGGTCACCTTTTGGTTCCATTACTAAAAGCTCGCCTTTACGCTGAGTTACTAACTCTATAACTTTACCGGCAACTTCGCCAGGAACGTCAACAATTAAAGTCTCAACCGGTTCGCATTTAACTCCATCGATTTCTTTAACAATAACCTGCGGCTGTCCTACCTGCAACTCGTAACCCTCGCGACGCATGGTCTCAATCAATACTGATAAATGCAGAATGCCCCTTCCATAAACCAGGTAAGCGTCCGGAGATTCAGTTTCGATAACCTTTAATGCAAGGTTTTTCTCCATCTCTTTGTATAAACGCTCACGCAAACGCTGAGAAGTAACAAATTTACCTTCTTTACCAAAGAAAGGAGAGTTATTGATGGTGAACAACATATTCATTGTTGGCTCATCAATTTTGATTACTTCTAGTTGTTCTGGATTTTCGAAATCTGCAATAGTATCTCCAATTTCAAATCCTTCAATCCCAACTACAGCGCAGATATCTCCAGACTTAACTTCGGCAACACGAACCTTACCTAATCCTTCAAAGGTATAAAGCTCTTTAATACGTGATTTCTGGATTTTTCCGTCGCGCTTCACTAAGGAAACCGGCTGATTTTCTTTGATAACACCTCTTGCAACACGGCCGATAGCAATACGTCCTACGAAAGAAGAATAATCAAGAGATGTAATTTGCATTTGTAAAGTACCTTCAGCTATCGGAGCCGGAGGAATATTTGCAAGAATAGCATCCATTAAAGGGAAAATATCATCGGTTTTCACCTTGTAATCAGTACTCATCCAGCCTTGCTTAGATGAACCGTAAATTACAGGGAAATCTAATTGCTCTTCAGTTGCATCCAGGTTGAAAAACAACTCGAAAATCTGCTCATGAACCTCTTCTGGGCGGCAGTTTTCTTTATCAACTTTATTTACAACTACAATCGGCTTAAGGCCTAATCCCAGAGCTTTTTGAGTTACGAAACGTGTTTGTGGCATTGCACCTTCAAAGGCATCGCAAAGCAACAACACACCATCAGCCATTTTCAATACACGCTCTACCTCGCCGCCAAAGTCGGCGTGTCCAGGAGTATCAATAATGTTGATTTTTACATCTTTATATTGTACAGAAACGTTTTTAGACACGATGGTAATACCACGTTCACGCTCCAGGTCATTATTGTCAAGTATTAACTCACCCGTTTCCTGGTTGTCACGGAAAATGGCACAGCTATGTAAGATTTTATCAACCAAGGTGGTTTTACCATGGTCAACGTGTGCAATGATTGCGATGTTTCTAATATTTTGCATGAAAATGCCTCTCAAAATTTTTTGCAAAGGTAAGCTTTTAAATTGTTATTTCAGCGCTTTTGTAAAGCTTGAAATTAAATGACAATCAGGGCTTAACATAATTTTATCTTTGCCGGATGGGGATTCAGGAAATACTTGTTGCAGGTTTATTCCTAGCTGCACTAATTTTTATTGGGCGGTTGATTTATAACAACCTTTTTCCCAAAACTCAATGTGGAGGAAATTGTAAATGTGGAGTTGACTTTTCGAAAGTAGAAATCCCGAAATCGTCTACAAAAACTTTAAAATAAAAAGAGCTGTCCCGGTAAAAGACAACTCTTTTTTTATCATATTTTCCTATTTCTTCTCTATTAGGCAAACGGCGTATGCAACTACACCTTCTTCCCTACCAATAAAGCCCATCTGCTCATTAGTAGTAGCCTTTATTGAAATATCCTCCTCTGAAATATTAATAGCTTCCGCAATATTTTTTTTCATGGCTGGCACATGCGGATTGATTTTGGGAGCTTCCAGACAAATCATCGCATCAATATTGCCAACATTCCAACCTTTTTCACCAATGAGCCTTACACATTCCTGCAAGAGTACTAAACTACTTATCCCCTTCCACCGATCATCTTTATTAGAAAAATGATAGCCGATATCACGAAGATTCGCTGCACCAAGTAAAGCATCGCAAATGGCATGCAAAATGACGTCTGCATCTGAATGCCCATAAGCTCCGGAATGATGCTCAAGCCTCACTCCTCCCATAATAAACGGATGCCCTTCTTTTAGCTGATGAACATCAAACCCAAACCCTACTTTGATTTTCATTTCTTTTCCTCAAAATTAAGAAGGATAGAAAATCTGAATGTATTAGCTAGAGGGGTTTTACTTTGATTAGCAGCGATATATGCAAAATCTATATTTAGAATGTTGTATTTCAACCCGGCTCCCAGAGTCAAATAACTCCTGTTTCCCTTGTCAGGATGCTCGTAAACATACCCTGTACGTAAAGCGAATTGCTTATTGTAGCGGTACTCGACACCAGTACAATAGCTGATTTCCTGCATCTCCTCTTTAAAGCCGCCTGGAGCGTCAGTGAAAGATCCAAAAATAGCTGCAGGCACTGAAAGTGTAGATGGGTCGCGCCCCTTAACAATATAGGGTTGATTGTTTGAACTTGTACCCATGATAGGTGGAGATGGCACCAACAATTTATTCAGGTCAAGCGCAAAGGTAAACTCACTTAAGGCATCGGGAAAAATTGTAGCTGCTCCACCTAACCTAAAGTTTGTTGGCAAAAACACCTTATTACTAGCCCCCTGTACATAATCAATTTTATTACCAATATTTGAAATATTAAGTCCGGCTGACATAATCGCGTCATTACCGAACAGCAATGTTTCTTTCTTAAAATAAGCAGAAACATCCGCAGCGAGAGCCGTACCCGGCTTTGATTGAGAAGATCCACTTACCAGGTTTGAACCTAAGTTAGACCTGATGAAACGGATTGCTGTTCCTAAGGAAAAAGACTCCCCGAACTTGCGGGCAAATGTAGCATCCAATGAAAATTCATTTGGGCTATAAGTCCCCTGTGAATTACTCTGCTCATCCGTAAGTGAAACATCCCCTAAAGAAAAAAACCTCAAGGAACCACCTATCACGTTGCGGTCATCCAACCGGTAATAACCAGACAGATACGCTAAATTGATATCAGGCACCAGGCGCTGAAGCCAGGGGCTATACGAAAGTGACAGCCCGCCATTATTCTCAAGAAACGCCAGCTTTGAAGGATTCCAATGTACAGCATTCGCATCAGGCGACGTTGCCACACCAGCCTCACCCATACCGCCCGCCCTTGAATCAGGAGCAATCAGTAGGAACGGCACTCCTGATTGAATTATCCGAGAAGTTATCACTCGCCCGTCTGTTGTTGTATTCCCTTCGCCGATCTGGGCTGAAGCTTTGTTTGAAAGCAATGAAGTTATGATAAGAAAAGTGAGAGCACCCTTTATCCTATTATTAATAATCATGCATTAAAAGTATTAAAAAATGTATTTGGAAACGAATTTATTGAAAGCCCCTTAAATCATCGTACTTACAAGAACTGAAATATAATTTATTTGTTGTGTTTCAGAACAAAAACCGTAACTATCTAAACTATAACGCCGTATTAGTGACGTTACTAAAAAGGTCATCATCTACTTAAATTCGATTTTAATATGTCGATGATTTATATCTATTTTTAGCAATTAATGCTCATTATTTAAAAATGAAAAGAATATCTGTACTTTTTACAACAGGAATGCTTGCGCTAGGGATGTTGGGGACTGCATGTAAAAGCAAAAGTAGTGGAACTTCTTCAAAAACTGGTTGGGCTTACAACGATAAGTACAATGGAGGTTTTCAGGTTGCAAAAAAGGTTAAACCAGGCGCAGGTCCAGGCCTCATTGCCATTGAAGGCGGAACATTCGTAGTTGGAGGAAGCTTAGACCAGGATCTGGCTTACGAAAATGATAACATAAGGCGCAGGGTTTCTATCTCGTCTTTCTATATGGATGAAACCGAAGTTGCCAATGTGGATTGGTTAGAATATTTGTATTGGTTACGCAGGACTTTCCCTGATGACCGGGAGCTTTATTACAATGCTTTGCCGGACACTTTGGTTTGGAGGCGCCCGCTATCCTACAACGAGCCATATGTTGACAATTACCTTCGCCATCCTGCTTACCAGGATTATCCGGTTGTAGGAGTGAGTTGGGATCAAGCGAAAGCATATGCAGAATGGCGTACTGATCGTGTAAATGAGGAGATTTTGAGAAGCCAGGGATACCTTGCAGACTATAAAACGGTTGCAGGGAAAGGCAAAGGCGGAAAATCTGGCGCAGCCGGAGCAGGTGCAGGTTCAGCAGGAGAGCCTTTCAATACTGATATTTACTTGAATGGGCAATATCGTGGTGAAGGAATTGATGGAAAGCGAATGATGAAGGACCTTAACCCTACAGCCCAGGCAGACGGGAAAAAAGGGGCTGTACGCCCTGTACGCCGCGAGGATGGTAAATTAAAAGAAGCCTACCGTTTGCCAACAGAAGCCGAATGGGAATATGCAGCTCTTGCCTTAGCGGGTAATACAGATTACGAAAATATTGAAGACGGAAAAATATATCCCTGGAATGGCTTAGGCGTACGCTCGCCAAGGCAAAGTACACGTGGCTTGATCATGGCAAACTTTAAACGAGGCCAGGGAGACAACATGGGTACCGGTGGATACCTTAATGATAAAGCCGATATTACTGCTCCTGTTAAAAGCTATATGCCTAACGACTTTGGCTTATACAATATGGCAGGCAACGTGAGCGAATGGGTTGAGGATACTTACCGCAAACTGACCTATGAGGACTTTGAAGATTTCAATCCTTTCCGTGGCAACCAATTTATCAATAAACGCGTGGAAGATAGAAATACAGGGGTTTACACCAAAGATAAATATGGGCGCCCAATAAAAGATCCAGCACCATCAAGAAGGAAACAGACCTGGGAAGAATTAAGCAAAGGTGCTGCTACGGATAGCGCATCTAAAGCAAATGCAGCCCAATCTACGAACAAGCCTTACAATGCTGATTTCCGCGGACATAAAGACACGGTTAACCAAAGACTATATGGAATAACTACTCTTGTAAACGACCGCTCTAAAGTTTATAAAGGCGGCTCTTGGAATGACCGAGCTTACTGGTTAAATCCTGCAACAAGACGCCACATGCAGCAAGATGAAACCAGTGCCGAAGTGGGATTTAGATGCGCAATGAGTATGGTTGGAACTGCAGAAATTAACTCTAAAGGAAAACCTAAATTTAGCCAGCCGCCTTCCAAAGCAGCAAAAAAAGCTAGGTAGGCCCTTGATGTAAATAAAAAGAAAGAAGCCCTGCTGAGATTGTTCTGGCAGGGCTTCTTTTTATGGCTTTAATTAAACTTGAGAAGTTGTATTAGAAATTTATCAGTTATTGAGTAAGAGCATATTGAACCAAATTAGCTCCCATTTTTAGCGCCTTTTGGCGAGTGTCTTCGCTATCTCCAGCATAAGTTCCGGCATCTTCCCAGCCGTTTCCTAAATCGCATTCAAAAGAATAATAACACACAATCCGCGCTTTATAGACAATTGCGAATCCCTGAGGCCGCTTTCCATCATGCTCATGAATCTTAGGCAAACCCTGTGGAAATTTAAACTTTTGATGATAAATCAGGTGATTAGGCGGCAGCTCGACAAAACTAAGTTCAGGAAACACCTTTTTCATTTGGGGCCTTATAAACTTGTCTAATCCATAATTGTCGTCTATATGGAGGAAGCCACCTCCTGTTAAATACTTTCTTAAATTTTGCGCCTCCTGATCGCTGAACTGAACATTGCCATGCCCGGTCATATAAACAAAAGGATAATTAAAAATTTCGGGGCTTCCCACCTCTACAATCGCCTCGTCCTCATCAAAGTTAGTCCCAAGGTTTTTATTGCAGAATTGAATTAAATTGGGCAGCGCCGTGCGATTTGCATACCAGTCCCCGCCGCCGCTATATTTAAGTTTGGCTAACTTATACGTGGGTATATCAAATTTTAAGAATAGAATTAAAATAAAGGGAAGAAAAAAAATAATCTTCTTCATCGGTTTAAAAAGTTTATTTCAAAACAGGCTTCCAGTGCAGCCGTCTCTGTCCTCAATCGACTAGAACCTAAGGTTATGGCTTCAAAGCCAGCAGCCTCAGCCAGAGATACCTCGTGGGAAGAGAAGTCCCCCTCCGGGCCAATTAATATCAGATACTTACCACGGAGGCTAATACTATCTTTTAACGCATTTTTTTCGCCTTCAATACAATGAGCAATAAACTTCTGTGGGAAATTACTGGACTTTACAAATTCCTTAAACTTGATTGCTGGATTCAACTTAGGATGGTATGCTTTCAAAGATTGCTTTACAGCCGAAGTTATAATTTTATT
>CBIHNR010000172.1:0-12107 GCA_966211215.1 uncultured Pedobacter sp. | reverse complement strand
CTGAAACCTTTTCATCATTACCTTTAATATAAATTATTGGAGCCTGCGAGATCTTGTCGGCAACCAGACGTTCAGACGTACCCAGTAAAATCCGACTAGAGTTACCATTCAGCCAGCAGCGACTGATATTAATGCTTGCCTCCCGGCGAACTACCTCGTTGTTTTTGACCTCGTAATAGGATGGAAAGGGAGAGTGAATTTCCCAGGTTTCATCAAAATCCCAGGTGTAATAACGGGTATTGTTGGAATCATCATGCGTATCAACGTATATCTGAAACCCTCCATCTCTTATCCCGAAGTTCAAAGTATCTATCGCTGGAGTTACTTTACAAGTGAGCACTTCAGATTGGTAGATTTTGCCGTTCGATGTAGTAATTCTTAAGCGGTATTGTTTACTGGTAGTCAAATTAACCGTGTTTAAAACACAAGCTCCCTGAGCGTTGGACATCCCGCCCGCCACTATTTCCCCCCCAGCCGTTTCTATCGCCACTTGAGCCTTCGTTTCTGGGGCAACTGCACTTTTATAAGCTATATCTAATGTGCGGCTAAGGCGAATGGTGGTAGAACCACCAATATGAATGTAACCTTCAACAACCAGCAGATTTTTATTATGGGCATCTACCTCTGGTGTAAAGGACTCTTTACAGGCAAATAAACTAAGGCAAAGCAAAGCGATTATAATATTACGGCTTCTCATTTAAAGGGATATTATCAATATTAAAAATGTATTCTTCATAAAAGCGAGGGTTAATTTGGCCAGTAAGAAGGTTTAACATTTGATCCCAGAACGCGGCAATCAATGCATCTTTTGGTAGACATTTCATAGCCTTGAATTCCTTTTTCGTTACGAGCCTCCCACATGATCAGGCTACTGCTGTTGAGAGCATCATCAGCGCTTAACCAAAAATGTTCACAGCCATAATCGAACATCCATTCCCGGCTAATTGCTGGTTTATGGGCCTTGCTTATAAACAAGCGTTTTTGAACCACTGTTCCGGCGCTTATAAAGCCAATAACTACCTCAGCCGGATCAGAAACACACACCATGTTTCCTTTTAATTCGGAAGGCTGCGGGTCAAAGACACCGCCGATCTGTTCGGTATTTTTCCGCATATTATCCAGGTACAGGTAAGCCTCTTTTGTTAGGCCGTACTGACGCACCAGAATGCTATATTGTTCTGAAAGCCGTTGTGTATTACCTTTAATGAAAATTATTGGAGCCCGCGAGATCTTGTCGGCAACGAGACGTTCAGACGTACCCAGTAAAATCCGGCTAGAGCTACCATACAACCAGCAGCGACTGATATTAATGCTTGGATCCCGGTAAACTATTTGGTTGTCTTTCACCTCGAAGCCAGAAGGATAAGGAGAACGGATTTCCCAGGTTTCGTCAAAATCCCAGGTATAATATCGGGTATTGTTGGAATCATCGTGCGTATTTGCGTAAACCTGAAAGCCTCCATTTTCTATCCTATAATTCAAACTATCTATTGCCGGAGTTACTTTACAAGTCAACACTTCAGTTTGGTAGATCTTGCCTTTTGAAGTGATAATTCGTAAACGGTATTGTTTACTGGTACTCAAATTAACGGTGTTTAAAACACAAGTACCCTGAGCGTCGGAAATTCCTCCCGCCACTTTTTCACCTTCTGCCGTTTCTATCGACACTTCAGCCTTTGCTTCTGGAGTTTGTATACTTTTAACAGCTACATCTACCGTGCGGTTTAATCGAATGGTGGTAGAACCACCAATATGAATATAGCCTTCAACAACCAGCAGATTTTTATTATGGGCATCAACTTCTGGTATATAAGACTCTTTGCACGCAAATAAACAAAGCAAAAGCAAAGTGATACAGGTATAAAGGTTACTCATTTGAAGCGGACGTTATAATTAACGAAGGGTATAGCAGTTCCGAAAATGGACAATTTGTAACCATTTAACCGGCCATCCTGGGATGCGAAATAGGTTGAGAAAGCATTTTTCCGGCCAGTAAGGTTGTATACCCCAAAAGTCCAGGAATTGTGGGAAAACTGTTTTAATTTGTGGTTGCCAAGAACATTCAGCGAAAAATCAGACCGGAAATAATCAGGAATACGATATTCGTTTCTGTTGGAGTAAAAAACTCGCTGCCCGCCCGAATAGTAATATTTACCAACAGGCAAGGTAATCGGCCGGCCCGTGCTGTAAGTTGTATTTAATGAAACACTTACCCGGTGGGATAAACGATAGTTCCCAATCAGGGTAAAATCATGCGGTTTATCATAATTTGACGGATAGTAATTCCCTTCGTTGATAGAATTAGCCCCGGTTTTATCTTCTGTTTTCAACTTGGTCCGGCTGTAGGTATAGCTCACCCAGCCGTTCAGCTTTCCGGTTAACTTCTTCACCATAAACTCAACACCATAAGCCTTCCCCTGAGTTGGCAATACGTCCTGTTCTATTTTATGGTTGAGGATTAGCACAGCTCCACTTTTATAATCCAGATAATCGTTCATCTTTTTCTGATAGGCCTCCACAGATGTTTCGATGGTATTGTGTTTAAAGTTTTTATACAAACCAACCGACAACTGATTACCAGTTTGCGGCCTTATATTCCTATCGCTAAGCTTCCAAACATCTGTTGGAGAAACCGAAGTAGTATTAGAAAGCATATGAATATATTGACGTTGCGAATTATAGCCCGCCTTAACAGAAAAATCATTGGTTATGGCAAAACGTGCCCCTAAACGATATTCAGGTCCCTGATAGGTTTTGGCTATATCGCCCTTTCCGTAACTTTTAACTTCTTCCAGGTTGGCATCATTCTTTGCAAATCCTTCGGGATAGGTGTTGACATTTGCCGGCCCCATACTATTGAACATCGAATACCGTAACCCGGCATTTAAGGTCAACCACTTTGTAACATCGTAACGATCCTCCACAAACACCGCACTTTCAAGGGCTTGCTCTTTAGGCAGGGCATCAGCAACCAGCAGCGATTTTTCACTGTAAGGCTGTAATGAACCAGGCTTACTTACATAATAAATGGAACTAAAACCGAATTCAAGGTTTTGCTTCGGGTTAGGGTAGTAGTTAAAATTGAGTTTAAGGTTAGTTTGTTGAATGCTGAATTTCAACCGGTAATCAGTATCCTCGTTATGATTACTGTAATTGTTATACTGATAACGATCGATGCCTGTAGAAAGAATGCTATAAAGCTTGTTATGGAAACTATGTTTCCACCTTAAAGCCAGATTTTCGTTAAGGTAACGAAAAGTGGTATCGGTACTCAGATTAGATTTATCGCTACTTAAATATCCTGTAAAGTAAAAACTGTTTTTAGCGTTTTGCTGATGACTTACATTCAGGTTAAGGTCATAAAAACTGGCCCGGGCATCGCGGTAGCCCGATTTCTTTGGCAACATGTCCATTATCCAATTGGAATAAGTTGTACGTCCGCCGAAAATAAATGAGGTTTTATCTTTGATAATTGGCCCTTCAATATTCAATCGGCTGGTAATTAAGCCCAAGCCGGCAGTACCTGTAAACTCCTTTTTATTTCCTTCGCGGGAATTAAGTTCGAGAACAGATGACAATCGGCCTCCGTACTTTGCAGGAATACTGCTTTTATATAACTGTACATCTTTAATTACTTCGGGGTTAAATGCCGAAAAGAAACCAAAGAAATGCGATGGATTATAAATTGTAGCTTCGTTAAACAAAATCAGATTCTGATCAACAGCTCCTCCGCGGACGTTAAAGCCAGTGCTCGACTCGCCCACCGATTTTACTCCAGGCAAGGTTAAAACCACCCTTAAAACATCGGCTTCGCCAAAAACAGTAGGTACTTGTTTTATAGTTTTGATATCCAGCTTTTCAATGCCCATTTGTGTACGCCGGATGTTGGAAGCTTTGTCGGCTGTTATTACCACTTCTTTTAATGAGAGCATCTGCTCATTTACATTAATATCCAGCTTACCATCACCCTCAAGCAGAATTTGCCGGCGGGTATCTCTAAAACCTATCCCACGGATACTCAGTTCGTGCCGCCCTTTTGGTAAGCTCAGAGAATAAAATCCATACAGATCTGTAACTACACCTACTTTGGGTTTGCCTGTGAATATAGCCACGCCGCTAACGGGTTCACCTGTTTTAGAACTTCTAACGTAGCCCGCCAAAGTGGCATTGGGCTTATCCGTCGCTGATTTATTTCCAATGGTGTACACTTTGTTTTCAAGGCTTGCAGGCAAACTATTCTTTACTGGAGCGAGATCAGCCAGAGGGGCATCGGCCGGAAGCAACTTTTCTTTGCTCTTTTGAAGCTGAAATTGGGTTGGCAGGCGGGTAATTATTTGCTTTTCCTTAGTAAGGAAGATACTATTCTCATAAAGAGAATAATGATATACTGTACTATTGAATGCCTTATTCAGTACCTCGGCAACTGATGCCGAAGTAAAATCCACGCTCACCTTCAAGCTATCAAAAACCGTGTCATCATAGTAAAAGCGGTAGTCTGTTTGCCCTTCAATATGTTTCACGAGATCTGATAAAGGCTTGTTATCTAAATGAATATCTACATATTTTGCAGTTGTTTGAGCATTCGCATGCAATACTGCCAGCGAAATCGAAATGAGAATTGCCAGGAATTTTTTCATTTATTTCGTGATTGAATCGTGATACCGAACCAGGCTAAGCATTGCATTTTCCTTATCGTTACGGAAGTTGAGCTGATTGCTGCTTATATATTGCTGATTTTGGCTTTGGGTAGATTTGAGCAGCTTAGTAAGGCTCTTTTTATTTTTCAGTAAGGTATACACCGAATCTTTTAAAAGATAATAACGATTATGCTGAGAAACCGAGCGTTCAACTCCTACTTGAGTTATTTTTTCAGTTACCGTTTTTGATCTCTTTGCCAGCAAAGCGATTTTACCCTGATAAAGGACTTCATAATATCCGGTTAAAAGGTTATTTTCTTTGGCTTCAGCCTCTTTTATATTGATGTAATTATGGCCCAGGAACGAAAAGGCATCCACTTTTTCAGGATCGAGAACTATATCTGTTTGTTTATCAAAGTGCAGCAACAATAGCTCATCCCGTATAATATCATACATCAATTCCGCATTCCGATAAGGATATCCTTCATAAGTAACTGCTCCGGTTTGGTATTGAGACGCCAGAAAAAAAGCATGTCCACCCTCAATGAATCTCGGATGCGTACGATAATATACTTTTCCGTTATAAACAGGAGCGCCCTTCGCAAGCGATGCGGTAAAATAATCAGTAATATTTGCTGATACATGTGCAACAAATGCACTATCGGTAACCTGTGAACGGGTAGGTTTACTAACAACTGCTGCTAAAAAAATGCATAACAGTAGTTTATGGCTTAAGTTCATAAATAAAAATTAAAGACAGTATCTTTTTTAGTATAAAATTGTACGCTCAGGCAAAAGCCGCCAATGGGTTTTATCTGGAGAAGAAAATTTTTTAAGGTAAAGGTTGCTTTAAGAATCAGATTTGTATAGCTCAAATGTTTCTTTCTGCTGTGCAAATGTTAACCAGGAGGGGGAGTCTATACTATTTTCGCATTCGGGCATGCAGGTAGCCAGCTTGCGGTAGGAAGTTTCCCTTGGCTTTTAAATAAAGAACAAGCCCGTTTCTAAACAACTCTATCGTTGCTGCCGGAGTATATTACTGCCAATATCGCTCCATAATAATTATGTATAGCTGTAAAATATTGAACAGGCTCCAGGGGTATTGTTTGTGTGTGTAGGTAAATCCAAGGAAGTATTTCTTTAATGCAAAAAATTGGGAATGCTTCGAGCGAAGCATTCCCAGGAATTGGTAAAAGATTTGTCAATTAACGATGAGCCTCTTAGTGAAACTAAGTGCTTTGGAATTTACCCTGACAATGTAGATCCCTGCTTTAAGCCGCGAATCGATCTCTATCTTATTGTCGCCTTGAGCGATCTTTTCGTAAACCATTCTGCCCAGATTATCATAAATTCTTACAACCGCATTTTCGGAAATTTCCGGAAGACGGATCGTAAACCTTCCCTCACTGGCCGGATTCGGATACATACTAATAGCATCGTTACTAATGTTATCCTCTATTACTTGTTCCGATAATATACTGGCCATAGTACCGCCGCCTCCCTGAACAAATGGAGAGAGATAGCTTCCGGCGATTACCTGTTGTGTAATGCCGGGGCCCTGCCAGGCTACAGCTACATTATCTCCACCGTTACCTTCCTTGTGGAGGACTTCAATATAGTATTTCTGCCCGGCAACCAGGTTAATGGTAGTGGACTGCTGTGTGCCGTACTTATTCCATTCTCTCGAATTTGTCCATCCATTCACATAAGCTATCCTTGATGCATTGGCCGGGCTGCTGCTGGTGCTCAGGTATAGATCCGTATTGTCATCTCCCGCTACCCAGAAAGTGTAGCTTCCGCTTACAGTAGGATGGATGTATCCGCGAATTCTGGTTCCATAATTATCTGCCCAGTTTGTAGGGCCTTCCAGGCTGGAGAGCTGTGCGCTACCGCTAGGATTGTTTGGATAATTGGCATTGGAGGTTAGGCTGCTAATAGCAGTTCCGCTAATCCCTGTCCAGTATTCTCTCAGTATGGAGCCTGTCATGCTAACGCTAAAGGCCTGCGTGCTCTGGCATCCTCCGCTATTGGTGTAGGTAGCCACATAGTTGCCTGCCTGGTTGGCCTGGATATTTGAAATGGTTACTTCACGTGTAGTGGCACTAAAACCATTCGGCCCACTCCAGCTCCAGGATCCTCCTGTTGTAGGCTGGGGGCCAAACATCACCGAACCTCCCTGTGCTACAGTAGCCGTCGCAGTTTGTTGCCAGGAACCGCCATTTATCTGAACGTATGGAGTGATGGTAGAAGGTGTACAGGCCGGTGCTCCATAAACAATACCACGACCAGCCGTACTCATGTATACTCTTCCGAAGACATTCATATCTCCCTGCACGAATTGCCCATTTCCAGGGCCTCCGTACTCATGTGCATCGTCATTTATACGAACCCATGAAGCTCCTTGGTCTGTAGAGCGATAAACCCCTCTAACATTGTTGATGGTACCCCAAATGTAGATCGTAGGATAATTCGCTCCTGACGCAGCCACCCCAAAACCAACGGCTCCACAATAACTGACACCACTTATGGTTGAAAATGATTGCCCGGAGTTGGTTGAACGTGTCAAGCCCCCATTGTTCAAAGCTATCCAGACATCACCTTCCCTTCCAGGTGCCACCCTGATGACTTTTGAGCCCCAGCTCCCAACTGAACCGGCCTGAGAAAATGAAGTACCACCATTGGTACTCACCATTACCGCTCCATTTTCAGGATTGTATGCATAAAATTTATTGGAATTGACCGGATCGCCAACCGGCAGTGCTTCATTGAAACTTAAACCACTCACCGTAGACCAGGAAGATCCGTTATTAGCTGACCGGTAAGTGACAGAAGATTGCTGGGGCGAATGCAACACAATATTGCCATTGGCTGATAATGCCACCTTTCCATAACTACCGTTCATGTTACTTTGGGTCCAGGTTACTCCCATATCAGTGGAATAATACATGGCGTTTCCTACCCGAACAATTTTGTTGGTGTTTTGTGCAGCTACTGCCAATCCGGTAGTGGTTCCTATTTGAGGATTATGGATCGGCGCATATTGATCAAGGTTGGTGTGCCTGAATCCGGTATAATCTCCAATAACAGAAATTACAGGGCCATTGGGGATACTTTCCAAACCAAGGGGCACCGTTTCTTCAAGCCCTTTTACTGTAAATTTCCAGGTACCGCTTGAGCTGATGTTATCGTTTACAAAAATTCCATTACCCGAAGTGATCCAAACCCTTTCCGTATTGAAGGGGTCGAATTCCATTGAGCCTGCCCAATGTATAGAGTGTCCGCTAATCCATGTTACGCCGTTGGGATCCAACGTAAATCCCCGCTCTACCACATCTACCCAGCTTGAACCCCCGTTTGTGCTCAGGAACATCCTGTCGCCCCAGGCGCCATTTTGACTCATATAGGTGTTGGTAGTAGAAGCCACTATCCTGTTAGGATTATTGGGGGCAACGCTGATCCCTGCAAAAGCCCTGTTGAAGCCGGCAGGTGTAATGTTTGTCCATGCACCTGTGGAAATGTTATACCTCCAGATCTGTCCATTATCCATGGGTTCCGATTGTGATTGATTCCCATTCGGCCCCGCACCGTTGCCATAAGTGACATACAGGTTTCCGTTACCTGCCAAAGCTGCCCGGTGTGGCATAAAGGTGGTGGTGGCGCCGGAAACAGCAGAAAAAGACTGCCCGCCATTATCACTTCGGTACAGGTTTGTACTACCGCTGCGTGAAACGCCCACAATGATCCTTTGGGTAGCACCGCCTGAAACACTGCTTCCGTCCAAAACCACAAAACTTATCCCGTTTTCATTAGGAGTTGTAGTTACATCAAGTGAGCTCAACCTGCTCCAGGTGGCGCCTGCGTCGGTACTTCTGAATAATCCATTCCATCGCGTGCCGCAATACAGAATGTTGCTGTTGTTGGGGTCCACTACCAACTTTTCACCGGTTTGACGGCCCATACCATTGCCATGAGCCTTGAATTGAGTGGTAACATCTGTAACCGTAAAGGTATTGCCATAATCGTTTGATCGAAGAATGGCTGTTCTTCCATCATTAAAATAACCGATGCCCACAAGCATATATAATCTGCCGGAGTTATTTGGATCCAACGCCAGTGATTCAACACCCAGATACCCTACCTGATCATCAGATACCCAGTCCGTCAGCGGCACCCAACTGCTGGTTGCAGCATCCCATCTGTAGGCGCCGCCCACATCAGTTCGTGCATATACCAGGTTTTGCTGGGTCTTACTTGGTATAACGGCCGAAACAAATCCGCCACCACCAATAGCTACATTTTTCCAGGTATAACCTGTTTGGGCCTTCACCTCATAGCCCTGAAACCCAATAATTGCGAGAAGTAAACAGAGAAAGACAAGTGTCTTTTGCCTGAACTGCAGGCATACTTTAAAGAACATAAAATGTCTGGAAACAAAAGGTGGTTTTACTGAAATAAATACGCTTTGTGCAAAGGCTGTATAAAGTGCCAGATGGCACCACAACAGCGTCACGATTTTTCTAGTCATTTTTCTTGTTTTTAGTTGTTTATAATTAGTTATTCATGAATCTCCCACGCATTTTCTTGCGCAGAAACATTTTCAGCTTTATCAGAAGCTGCGGCAAGTGCATCTCTCTTGCGTTGGTCTTTACTTCGCCGTAGAATGGTTATAGTCCACATCAGGGGACTGGGTATGAAGGAATGAAACAGGTTCCGGGGACCATATAGCTTGTTTAGCCAACGTTGGCATATACTACAGCGCAACCATAGGCATGCTTTCAGTAATTTACAATCCATCCCGAAGCATTACACAAGGAGCTTTTAAACGTGTTTGGCCAGCTTCCAAATGTGTAATGCGCCAGAACAGGAACCTAAGCTGGTTATCACACCAGCCCATGGTTGCTTAGTTTGACTTAATTACCTTAATTTTTGTTGTAGTGTTTACTCGATCTACCTTAACTATATAAACGCCAGGTTTCAGCGAAGCTCCCATTAACACCGAATGCGAAATAGCAGAACGCTGGATAGTTTCAACCACTTTACCTGTAACATCAAAAATTCTGATACCTGATACTTCTTCCGGCTTACAAATTTTAAGATTGAAGTTGGTAGTGAATGGGTTCGGATACAGCTCCAATGAGCAGTCGGCTGTTTCAGGTTTAGGTATTGATTCAACATTCGTTGCCATAATAGCATTTGTTAGAGTGTTGATTGTCCAGATTTGATTATTGTTATTGGTTTTTTTCCATTGGCCTACAGGATCAAGATCGATCGTTTTGCCCAAACCATCAAGATATTGTCCGGTAGCGCGATTTTTAAACTTCATATCGCTTCCTGAAGGTACCTGTTGCCATTCCTGATTAGGACTAGTGCTACTGTTCTTTTGAACAACAATTGCACCATTGGTTGCGTTACCCAAGCCATCAAGGTATAAGCCTGAAGCACGGTTCTTTATTTTTACATAAGTTCCGACTGTTTCTATAGTCCATTGCTGTGCCGTACTACCGCTATAACGGTACTGCCCGGCCTGGCTGCCATCGCTGAACCTATTCAAGCCATCTATCAACATCTGGGTAGCCTTGTTAGTTAAGGTAACATAAGTAACAGAAGGGGTGGTGCCTTTGGTCAGTATAATTGCCGTTGTAGAAAGAGTTGGTAAGGTTATAGTAAGCGAATTCGAACTTACCGCAACAGTGTTTTCTGCTAGTGCATTTTGTGTATGTGATACAAACGTTTCTGTGGCTGGCAAAGATGATAAGCGTAATGTTTTGTAATTGCCGTTGACAACAGGAAAATTGTTCAGATTGATGGTAACAGTGCGTGAAGAGCTCATGTCACGGTTTACAAGCATCACCGTTAAAGAGTCAGAATTTTCATTTACTGAAGAATATGCCGAAACTGTATTTTCAAGGGATGAAGTGCTTGATACACTGTATTTTTTTGCATTCGTGCTAAAAAGGTGCAGGGTTTCCCACATACCGGTTGACCAGGTCCATGGAGAAAACAATTCAACGCCATTATTTGCAAAGGTGCCCAGGTGGGATGCATATATAACTGATACAACGTTAGGGTTGCTGCTGGACATGGTGGCCCATTCGCTTAAACCGGGTGTTATACCATGGTTTGCACCGAAATGTTCGTTTAACCAGTCGTTGATGCGCTTGAAAATATATTGTTTTTTTATTGAGGTATCCCAGCCGCCGGTACTTGTATAAATACCGTTTGAACCCGGGTAATCATAAGTTTGATCATAATAGATCCGGTGTCCTTGCAGTGCCTCGGCATCGTTATTATTAAAAGGGTAGTTGTGAATATCTAATACATCTACCAGTTTGATACCGGTTGCCTTGTATTCGTCGCCCAGGCGTTTTATGAAATACTCAATCCAGGGATAGTACCGGCCATTGATGTATATACTTTCATTTGACCATTTGTACCATTGCCATTCAGAAGTGGTCACCGGGCCACAAAGCTTAATGCCAGGATATAAAGCTTTCGCTTTCTTTGCTAATTCGATGTAACGGTCAATAAAGGCAGAGGCGGAGATCAAGGTTGGCATAGCATAATCATGCGTGCCATTCCATATATCTACCTCATTGTCCATATTCCAGTAGACAAACTTATTTTTGTTCAGCCCTAATCCATTGGCCCCGAACCAATGATTAAGAATGGCCACTGAAGAATCGGCAGGCCAAGGCTGGGTAAATAAATTGGTGTTTCCATCAACCAGGGCCTTAGTCCCGCCACTGGTATTAGGAGTTCCTCCGCCGGCCAGGTTCTGGCCAACACCTTCCCACCACTGCGCCTGATTAAAACCCCAATCGTCGAAGTTGTTATTGGTATTGGATGCAACCCTGCCCAGTAACTGAAAGGCAAACATGCCCTGTATGTTGGTATAGTTGTTATTAACGTTTTGTGCCCTTGCATCCCAGTCTGCACTATAAACATTATTATACCAGTCGGGAGAAACCGTAATTTTTTTTCGCCAGTTATAACCAGTGGCGTTATTACCATGATTCATTCGGGCAAAGCGCAGCCCCGCATCTTTATAAAATTGAACTGGTTTGTCAAAGTCTTCATTTTTTCCATAGATGTTTGGAGAAATCAAGCGTTTGTTTTGCGCCGCATCAATTGAAATAGTTACATTCTGCGCTAAGGCGGCATAAAACGTGATATGCCATAAAAACAGGAAGAGTAAGTTTTTTTTCATTTTTGTTGGGTTTAATAATTGATTTTAGTAATTGGTTATAATTCAAAGAGTATGGTTTTTTCGAAACCTTGCTGTTTTTTATATACTTAGGCCAAATGCAGCCCACAATAACGCATTGTAATAGCGGATTAACATTTCGGCTCTCTGATATCTACCTCCCCAGTGAGGCCTTGAAACTTTTAGGTTAGGTTAGTTAGGCTAGGTTAGTTGAGGTTAGGTTAGGTTAGGTTAATTCGTTAGGTTAGGCTAGGCAAGGTTAATTA
>CBIHNR010000171.1:0-12217 GCA_966211215.1 uncultured Pedobacter sp. | reverse complement strand
ATAAACTATTCCAATATTGAGGGAGAAATCGGCAATTAAAACACTATCTTTTAATTGTTTTACTATGTTTATAGCCTTAGTAAAATATGGTAATGCTTTTTTATTGTCAATTTCCCTGTATAAGTTACCTATATTGTTATATATTTTTGCCTGTCCTTTGAGATCGTGGAGTTCTTTAGAAATGGTAAGTGCACTTAAATATTTTGATAAGGATGAATCTGTTCTAGAAAGATAAAAATAACCAAGACCGATCACACGGTATGCCTCGGCCATTCCACCTTTATAATTTGATTTTTTTGCCAAACTTAAAGCTGCTGTGCCTTTAGCTATGGATTGTTGAGGATTACTAAGCCTGCTTTTAAATCCTTCAGTATTTAGTTGATTAACTTTTAAACTATCTCGCTGGAAATTTTGTTGGCTGTAGGTTAAAGAAATATTTAATAAGAAAAATATCAGTAAGAGTTTTAGGTTCATAAATTGAAAGCTCCCAAGTAATTATCCAGATTAATTAGATTTAAATATTTAATCTTACAATAGCTATTTATTATTTTGTTTATTTAAGAGCGAATTGAGTCCGTAAAGTTATAAACAAAAACAAACTTAGTAGCATGTTTTGCAGTTATTATTCTCTTAATTGCAAAGTTTCTAAACATCTGTAAATGAATAAAATATTATTAAATTAAGATAATTTTTTTAATTATCGAAACATTCTGGCCTTTGGGTCCGTTTAAATTGCTCAACTTAATAATTATGAAAAAGATCTTACTAGCAGCGGTGGCTATAGGCCTTACTATTTCAGCATGTAAAAAAGAAGCCGAGGTAAAACCGGTTAAATCGTCCGTAAAGGTATCAGATGATGGAGGAGATACTAAAAATGGTGACTACGGTGATGGTGGTGGTTAGTTTTTCCACAACAACCTAAATTTAAGCAACTGTAAACCTTACGCACATCAGAATTTAGTCAGACGAGCAGTTGCTTAAATTAATTTTCCTCTTTTAAAACAATATTTTCTCTTCCGGTTATATTTGTGAAATTAAACCGGAATCTATGCAAGAAATCAAAAAATATGTCGAAGAAAACAAACAACGCTTTTTAGATGAGCTGTTTGAATTGCTTCGTTTCCCTTCTATAAGTGCAGACCCTAAATACAAGGGGGATGTATTAAAAACCGCAAATTTTGTTGCCGAAAAATTGAAAGCCGCAGGTGCTGATAATGTGGAAGTTTGCCCTACTGCCGGATATCCAATTGTATATGGCGAAAAGATTATAGACAAAGGCAAGCCGACAGTTTTGGTGTATGGCCACTATGATGTACAACCTCCTGATCCTCTTGATCTATGGAAAACACCTCCCTTCGAACCCACAATACGCGATGGTAAGATCTTTGCCCGGGGCGCTTGTGATGACAAAGGCCAGTTCTACATGCATGTTAAGGCCTTTGAATTCATGATTCAGAACAACGCTTTGCCCTGCAATATCAAATTTATGATAGAAGGCGAAGAAGAAGTTGGTTCTGATAATCTAGGTGAATTTGTAGTAGCAAATAAAGAAAAACTTGCAGCAGATGTAGTTCTGATTTCGGATACAGCCATGATAAGCCTCGAAAATCCTTCCCTTGAAACCGGCTTGCGTGGCTTGTCCTACCTGGAAGTTGAGGTAACCGGGCCCAATCGCGATCTGCATTCTGGAGTCTATGGTGGCGCTGTTGCCAATCCGGCAACTGTTCTGTGCCAGATGATTGCCTCCTTACACGATAAGAATAATCACATAGCCATCCCCGGTTTTTATGACGATGTACAAAGCCTTTCCGAGGAAGATAGAGAGTTGTTAAATGCAGCTCCTTATTCAGAAGAAGAATTCAAAAAGGATTTAGAAATCAACGAAGTTTGGGGCGAACAGGGCTACACAACAATTGAGCGTACAGGCATAAGGCCGACACTTGAGGTAAATGGCATTTGGGGCGGGTACATCGGCGAAGGAGCTAAAACCGTTTTGCCGTCTAAAGCCTCAGCTAAAATTTCTATGAGGCTGGTACCTAATCAAAGTTCTGCAAAAATCACCGAGCTATTTACAAAGCATTTTCAAAGCCTTGCACCTAAATACGTTAAAGTAAAAGTAACTCCTCATCATGGTGGAGAGCCGGTGGTAACACCTACAGACAGCGTTGCATTTAGGGCCGCTGAAAAAGCAATTGAAGAATCTTTTGGCAAAAAGCCGATACCTACCAGGGGCGGAGGCAGCATTCCAATAGTGGCTTTGTTCGAAAAAGAACTAGGAATTAAAACTGTATTAATGGGCTTTGGCCTGGACAGTGATAACCTACACTCCCCAAATGAGAAGTTTGATATTGCTAATTATTTGAAAGGAATAGAGACAATACCTTTATTTCATAAGTATTTTACGTATTTAATCAGTAGAAACGTTTTGTACATATGGCTTTAATTATTCAAGAAGACATTAAAGGTTTAAAAAACCTGTAAGTTCTACTTGAATCATTCTTTAAATAAAAAACCGACAGCAACAAACTGTCGGTTTTTTTGTTAGGCAAACACCATACTTATGAGCATTGCCTTTAATATCTTTTCGCATTTACTTGTATCTTTTAATAACAATAAATGTACCATAATTGCTATATACTTCGTTAATACTCAGTTATTAACACAAAACAGGTTAAATGCCGTTATATTCAAAATAATAACGACGCGGAAAAGGGTATATGAATTTTGTTAAGGGAAAGGTTATCGTTGCATTCTTATCGGGATGTATTGCCCTGTTTTTTGCCTGGGAAGCAAGTAGGCAGGCGTCAATCGAAATCCTGAAGAATGTGGATAGGCTTTCTAAGCCAGTGGAGCGCCTCCATATGGTAAATCGCCTCTTCAGAGATATAAACCGCCTCGAACAACTACAAAGGGCACAAGCCATTCAAGGCAAGACACAAGATACTTCCCGCCTGGTTTCCGAATCAATTGCTTTGCGCCGCTCTTTAGATACCCTTGGGGCAATGTACGCCGGCGACGATTCCCAGCTTGCAAGAATATCTTCTATGAAGCAAATTTTGCAGGAGAGGGACAGCCTTTTTGGAAACTATATAAAAGTTAGGGAAGGCCTGGTGAACAGCCGGGAGCTTTCTGAACAGTTAGAGAAGCTAACGAAAATCTATTCCAGGAGTCCTACACTTGTCGAAAAAATAATTACTACAGAAAGAACAGCCACAGTAAGCGTAAGTTTCCCTACCGAAAATCCGTCGGCTGTTAAAGAATCTTCCCGGGGATTTTTAGGACGTTTATTCGGCAAGAAAAAGGCCGAAAAGAAAGTGGCCCCGGTTGACGAGCCTATTCAGTTAAAGGAAAAGCAGCCGCATGCGGAGCTGGTAAGCGAGACCCTTGCTGTTAAGATAGACACATTAACCACAAAAGGGAATGCAGATAGCCTGAAACACGAACTTGATAAAGTAAGGCGCACTATTGTAAGCACTCAAAAGCATCGCAGTACCAGTTTTGTAAACCGCGAAGCTGCTTTGATGAGTGCCGGAAATATCTTAATTAACCAGATGCTGAACGTTCTGCAAGAGGTAGAAAAAGATGCCGTTAAACAAGTTGATAAAAATAACCTGCTCACCAAAATTGTTGTTAAAGATGGCGCAAACAGAATCGTTAGTATTATTCTGTTATTTGTTATTGCTACTGCTATTTTGCTCTATCTTATTTTAACAGATATTTCTAAGAGTGCACGCTACCGTAAAGAACTTGAGCTGGCGAAAGATGAAGCTATACACCATAGTGCGGTAAGGCAGCGCTTTTTGGCTAACATGAGCCACGAAATCCGTACGCCATTGCAATCGATTATAGGCTACTCTGAGCAATTGCGGCATCAGGATAATCCCAGAAAAGAAGATATTGAAGCAATTTATTACTCATCAGAGCACCTGCTACAAATTGTAAATGAGATTTTAGATTATAGCCGCCTGGCTTCGGGAAAGTTTAGCTTAAACTATAGTTCCTTTAGTATGAACAAATTGCTGCTCGAAATTATAGCAGTAATGCATCCTCAAGCTGCAAAAAAATCAATTGAACTGATACTTCACAACGAGTCTGATTTTGATTTCGTTAAAGGAGATGCATTCCGGCTGAAACAAATTCTCTATAATTTGCTAAGCAATGCCATCAAGTTTACAGATGATGGTGGGGTAGTTTTAGATGTTTCTTCAACTGATGACGATAAGGCCTATCATTTCGTATTTTTAGTCGAAGATACTGGCGGTGGCATTCCTAAAGACAGTTTATCTAATATCTTTAACCAATTTGAACAGGTAAGTACATCTGCAGTGGCGGCTACCAGCGGTACTGGCTTAGGTTTAAGCATTGTAAAAGAGCTGGTTGAGCTCCAGGGTGGAACTGTAAAGGTTGAATCGGAACTAGGCAAAGGCTCTAGGTTTACAGTAGAACTAAGTTTTGCAAAACCTTCTGGTGTGGTTGTTCCCGAAAGTCAGGCTGAAGATATTATTGTTGACGAAAACGTAAATGTTTATGTGGTTGATGACGATAACCTGATACTCCACCTGTGCTCATCAATCTTGCAAAAGCACGGAATTGCACATATCTGTTATAATTCGCCGAAGCAGCTGCTGGAGGAAATTACTGATCTCGATGAAGCTATCGTATTAGCCGATATCCGTATGCCGGAAATGAGCGGCTTGGAATTATGTACTGAATTGCGTAAACTCAGCTCGAAGCTTAAAGTATTTGCCCTAACAGCCCAGGCTTTGCCTGAAGAGCGCCAGGTGATTCTTGAATCTGGTTTTGATGGTATTTTAATGAAGCCTTTCCGGGAAGCAGATTTGCTTGGCTTGTTGAGAGTTGATCCCGATGAGGTAAAGCCAGCAGAAGAGGAGGTGGGTAGCAATATAAATCTTAGCTCGATTGAGCAAATGACATTTGGAGACACTGGCCGCCTTATCAAAATATTAAAACAATATGTTGACGACAGCCTTCAGGATATCAATCAATTAGTAAGCTTCCATGGACATGAACCAGAAGTGTCATTTCTATTGCATCGCCTGGCTGGGAGAAGTTCGCAGTTGGGAGCTTCAAAGCTGGCAGCCCTTATGCGCGAACTTGAACTTATTGCCATGGATGCGCAACCAGGAGAAAAGGTAAGCCGCGAAGATTTATTGATGATCAGCAGGGAGGTAGAAAGTGTTATAAAAACGGTTAATGATGAAATTAACCGTCTATATGATATTTCTCCATCTTATAATAAAGAGTTTTCCGGTCAATATTAAGCAATTTGGCAGCCTGAGATTTATTGTACTTCACCTTTAGCAAGGTCTGAGTGATCAACTCTTTCTCATTAGCCTCGTTAACTGCTTTAATATCTGATGTTACTGGCTTTGCACCGGGCTTTATTGAGATAAACATTTCTGATGGCAAGGCCTCCTTTTGGGCTTCTTCGCCCTGAGTTAATAGCACCATACGTTTAATAACATTTTTCAACTCACGGAGATTTCCTGGCCAGTCATAGCTTAAAAGTAGGTCTTTAACTGCGGGGGAAAGCTTTTTAACGTTCCTTTCCAGTTCCTTGTTGGATAGCTGAATAAAATGATTAATGAACACGCCAAGGTCGGCACCCCGGTTTCTGAGAGCTGGCACCTCTATTTTAAACTCATTTAAGCGGTGGTAAAGGTCTTCCCTGAATTCGCCTTTGCTCACACTGTTAAACAGATCATCATTGGTTGCTGTGATGATGCGTACATCGACTTTGATCTGTTTGTTGCTTCCAATGGGCTGGATCACCCTTTCCTGCAACACTCGAAGTAGTTGAACCTGTACTTCATAATCCAGGTTTCCAACCTCATCTAAAAACAGAGTGCCACCGTTCGCCTCTTCAAATTTGCCTTTCTTGTCTAAAACAGCCCCGGTAAAAGCACCTTTGCTATGTCCAAAAAGTTCGCTGCCTGCCAGGTGTTTCGACAATGCACCGCAATCAATAGAAATAAAAGGTTTGTCGCCTCGTTTACTGGCTTTATGAATAGAACGGGCAACGTACTCTTTGCCTGTGCCGCTTTCGCCTTGAATAATTACGGACATATCGGTGGGCGCTACCAGATTAATATAATTGTGCAGTTGAACAGACTCCTCACTTTGCCCTTCAATAAATTGAATGGATGATTGAGCCTTCTCAGCCTGTTTACCATCTTTCTTGCCCAAGGCTTCATTTACAGCCATTAGCAATTCATCAGGGTTTACGGGCTTTGTAATATAATCGAAAGCACCGTAACGCATCGCTTTAACAGCCGTCCTTACATCGTTAAAGCTGGTCATGATAATTGCCGGCAGATTTCTTCCAAGGCCTTTAGCTGCAGTAAGCACATCCAGCCCAGTTCCGTCTGGTAATCTGTAATCTAATAGTAGCAGGTCGTATTCTTTAAGTTCAAGTGCTTTAACAGCTTGTTTAACTTTAGAGGAAGTGTCTACTTTATGCCCCTTTTTACTTAAAAATCCCTGCAATAATTCGGAAAAAGTTGTATCGTCTTCAACTAGCAGCAGATTAGCCATAGTACATCGGATTTATAAATATATATTATATCAAAAATACAAAAGCCGAAGAGATCTTCGGCTATTTGCAAAGGATTAACTGTAATTAACTGTAAAAAAAATATATGGTTTTATACCTGCGCGCTTTTTTTTGAAACTCTAATTTGTTTTTAAAAGGACACAAAGAACCTGCTTGCTACTTTCATCGCCGTTTGTGAGCTTTGCTCATGCAGGTTTTGTTACTGTTTAGGTTTTTTGCTTTTTGTTTTTGTTGAATCTGCCGGGCTTGGAGTTTTAACTGTATCCTTTTTTGTTGAATCCTGCAACGTATATGAGTACGTATGAGATGCAATTTTGGCGTTACTTACGGTCAAGCCTGCTAATGCAAGAATTACCAATGTTCCTAGAGCTGTTTTTTTCATGAGTTAGATTTTTTTAATGAATTACGAAGCTATCACGCGGTAACCGTTTTTTTCTTATCGGTTGGGTGTATGGCGCATGATGGTTTCATAAAGTTTGTTTATTGTTACGATAACCAATGTGTGATAACCGTGCCATAATGGGAATAAACTTCTTAAGTTATTGATTTTTAGTTAATTGTATTTATTGTAGCGATAGGAGGGTTGTCTTAAACTGTTGAAATTTTCACCACTGTGTGTTAGTTTTCGGCAATGTTTTTGTGCCAGACCAAAAGATACAACATACTGACACTTGAATGTTGCCTGAGCTTCAGGAAACTTGTAATTTAGCGCTCCAAATAAATTTTATGTCTCAGGAAACAGAACACGTACAATGCTTAATTATAGGTTCGGGCCCGGCTGGTTATACAGCCGCTATTTATGCTGCCAGGGCTGACCTGAAACCTGTTTTATATACCGGGATTGTTCCCGGAGGACAGTTAACCCAAACCACCGATGTTGAGAATTTCCCTGGCTATGCTAATGGTATTATGGGGCCTGAAATGATGGAAGATTTCCGTAAGCAGGCAGAGCGCTTTGGAACTGAGATCCGTTTTGGGTATGTAACCTCTGTTGATTTTGCTGAGGCTCCACATAAAGTGGTAATTGATGACCAGAAAACCATTACTGCAGACACTGTAATTATTGCAACAGGCGCAACAGCTAAATGGCTAGGTTTAGAAAGCGAGCAGAAATATAATGGCTTTGGAGTTTCTGCCTGCGCAGTTTGCGACGGGTTCTTCTTTAAAAATCAGGATGTTGCTATTGTTGGTGCTGGCGATACTGCGGCAGAAGAAGCTACTTACCTTGCCAAGCTTTGCAACAAAGTACATATGATCGTTAGAAGGGATGAGTTCCGTGCCTCAAAAGCGATGGTTCATCGTGTACTAAATACCAAAAACATTGAAATACACTACGATTCTGAAACTCAGGAAATTGTTGGCAACGGACAAACTGTAACCGGCATCCGAATCAAAAACAACAAAACCAATGAAGAGTCAACACTTGATGTAACCGGCTTCTTTGTGGCAATAGGGCATAAGCCTAATACAGATATTTTTAAAGGTTGGTTGGATATGGATGAAACGGGTTACCTTATTACCAAACCAGGAACTCCATTAACAAACGTTGAGGGTGTATTTGCCTGCGGCGATGTGCAAGATAAGCATTACCGCCAGGCAGTAACTGCTGCAGGAAGCGGTTGTATGGCTGCTTTGGAAGCTGAGCGCTACCTTGCAGCAAAAGAGCATGCAGTAGCTTAAAAAAATATTTATGATAATAAAAAAGGCGGGTTCTGTTAATGGAAACCCGCCTTTTTTATGCTGACGTTCTTTATGTCCAATATCTATCGATTAATTAAGGTAGGCAACAATCGCCACTTTACGATTAACTGAACGGAAAGACTTTTAAACCTAGTCCAATCCGCTAACTCCTCCAGATACAACAAGTTTCATTGCTGCACTCGCACTCATTTCCAGGGGCTTAACCTTTTCAGTTTTGACAATAAACAGCTGTCCTGCAAAGGAATAGGAGAAAGGAAAATAAACAGCTACTTGTCCGGGTAAATTAATCGAGGAAAGGTCTTTATTAGTAACAAAACCAATTTGTTTTAGCCCGCTCTCATTCAATTCCACTAAAACCGGTTCGCTGAATTTTTTCTCATCGCCTACAAAAGCTTCAGTTAGATCTTTAATAGATGAGTATAGAAAATTGAATAGTGGTCATTTATTAAGCCACTTATTGAACCAAATTTTTATGGGGTCGGTAATAAAGTTGGTTACTATTATGCCTGCAAAAAGGATCAGCAAAACTACCGTTAAAATACCTAGGCCGGGAATATAAATGGGTTGGCCGGTTTTAGGGTCGGTAAATAAGGAGCTGAGATTTAACGTATTATCTATGGATGCAATTGCCCAGTAAAGAAGAAATATCGCAGCGCCTAGTGGCACCACAATTAAAACCCCTTTAAAGAAATAATTTATTAATGACCTGAGAATTCGATTCATGCTTTATTTAATCTGCAAAAATACTACTATAAGCTTAATCGTTTGTTAAGGTTTGCTTTATTCAAAGAAATAAACACGCTTAACACGAGCGGATATGCCGGTTAAAACCTCGTACGGTATAGTTTCGAGGGTTTTTGCAATATCTTCCACTCGTATCACATCATTAAATACAATTACCTCGTCGCCTTCTTTGGCCGAAACACCGGTAATATCTAGCATGCACATATCCATACAGATGTTTCCAATGGTTGGTACAATCTTTCCGTTTAAAAGCATTTTGCCTTTTCCATTTCCTAATTTGCGGCTGTAGCCATCAGCATAGCCAATTTTTACGGTTGCAACCTTGCCGCCATTGGGCAGAATGCCTTTGCGGTTATAGCCAACAGTGTCTCCCGGTTGCAATTCTTTAATCTGCGATATACTCGTTTTAAGAGAGGTCACCGTAGCCAATGGCGAATTCTTCCCCGCATTGGAGCTGTCAATTCCATAAAGCCCTATACCAAGGCGCACCATATCAAATTGGGCTTCAGGTAAGCGGCTAATGCCCGAGGTATTAGAAATATGCTTGATGATTGAATAGCCGATCGTTTCCTCTATTCTTGAGGTCATCGTGGTAAATTCCGCCATTTGCTGCCTTGTAAAATCATCAGACGCAGGGTCTTCACTGGCTACCAGGTGCGAGAATGCGCTTATAACCTTTATCGAGCCATTATCTTTTATAGCATCCAGTAAGCCGTCGGTTTCCGAAAAAAGAAAGCCAAGTCGGTGCATGCCGGTGTCCAATTTTAAATGGACAGGGTAACTTTTTATTCCCTTACGATTGATGGCTTCCGTGAAATCCTGCAAAACTCTAAAGCTATAAATCTCCGGCTCAAGATTGTTTTCAACCATAGTATCAAAAGCCATAAAATCAGGATTCATTACCATAATAGGCAATGTTATTCCTGCCTTTCTTAAAGTAACACCCTCGTCTGCATAAGCAACTGCCAGGTAATCAACCTTGTTAAATTGAAGGAGATTGGCTATTTCATAACTGCCGCTTCCGTAAGAGAATGCCTTTACCATCACCATCAACTTAACACCCTCTTTTAAAAGAGATTTGTAATGGTTAAGATTGTGCTCAAGAGCATTAAGGTTTATTTCAAGAACAGTATCATGTACTTTATGTGTAAGCACCTTGCTTATACGTTCAAACCCGAAACTTCTGGCGCCCTTCAAAAGGATTGTTTCGTTATATAGCTTGATATCCTGCAAGTTGGCCAAAAGAGATTCCGTGTCGGGGAAGAACATTTTATCCTGGCTAAATTTGTCAGCGAACCTGCTTATTTCTTTTCCCACACCAATCAGGCGGCCTACTTCTTTATTATCCAAAAGCTGTGCAACCCTCGAATACAATAAATCAGAATCGATACCAGCTTCAGGAATGTCAGAAAGTATCAGAGTGCGGCGGAGATGCTGGTTCTGTTGCTTCAAAAAATCCAGGGCAATTGCCAGCGAGGAAATGTCGGAGCTATAAGAATCATCTATGATGGAGCAATTGTTAATACCGTCTTTCAATTCAAGCCTCATTTTAACTGGCTGCAATTTTTCCATCCGTAAATCGGCATCCTGTGGTAAATATCCTAAAGCTAAAATTGTAGCCCAGCAACAAATGGCGTTCTCTACTGAAGCGGCATCAGTGAAAGGAACAACGCATTGTACATTTTTCTGCAGGTATCTGCCTCGTAAAAAGAGATACTTTCCGTCCAGGCTTTCTTCATCAGAGAGCATCAGGTCGACATTTTCGTCATTCCATGCCCAGGTAAATTTTTGCTTTCCAGGTATTTCCCCGGAATACTCCTTCAGATATTTGGGCGAATAGATAAATAAATCTACATCTTTAAAGAGCGTGAGTTTCTCTTTTATTTTTTTATCTCGGGATGAAAAACCTTCGTTATGAGCTTCGCCAATATTGGTTAAGATACCTATAGTAGGCTGAATAATTTCTTTTAACGCCTGCATCTCGTTTACTCTTGATACTCCCGCTTCGAATATAGCCAGCGAGTGAGTTTCATCCATGTTCCAAACGGAAAGTGGAACTCCTATTTGAGAGTTGTAGCTTTTGGGGCTTCTAACGATGTGTTTTTCGGGAGCCAGTAATTGGTATAGCCATTCTTTCACAATGGTTTTGCCATTACTCCCCGTAATTGCGATAACAGGGTATTCAAATTGTTGCCTATGTTTGGCCGTAAGTTGCTGCAATGCCTTTAAAGTATTGTCGACAAGGAGAAAGTTGGCGTCTTTAAAGTGTTTTGAAATCCATTTTTCATCGCTGATCACGAAGTTTCTCACTCCGGCATCATACACTTCTTTTATAAATTCATGGCCATCCCTTCTACCACTTAAGGCAAAGAAAAGGGCATAATCCATATCGTTAAGTTTGCGGCTATCGAAAATTAAGGTGCGGATTTTTGCATCAGTATCCGTTATAAACGCTTTTGCTTCAATGGATTCCTTTACTTCACTTATTGAATATAACCTGTGTTGCATGAGGGTACTAATTTCCATGAAATTTTTAGGATTCGAATGATATTTTTACGAATTGAAAATGGCATACAAGAAAGAAGAAGTTGTACCTATGGATAAGAAATCGGCTTTATTAAAAGCCGAGCATTTTTGCGCCTACCAGGAACGCTCGCAACAGGAGGTTAGAGATAAACTGTTTTCCTTTGGTTTGAAGCCCGGCGAGGTTGAGGAGGTAATTGCAGAGTTAATAGAAGGGAATTTTTTAAATGAAGAGCGCTTTGCGTATGCCTATGCTCTTGGCAAGTTTAGAATGAAAGGGTGGGGGAGGCAGAAAATAAAACAGGGATTAAAGCAAAAAAGAGTTTCGCCGAAGCTGATTGAATTAGCGCTGAAGCAGATTAATGGGGATGATTATTTTGAAAGGATAAAGGTGTTACTGATCAAAAAAGAGGCACTTTTAAAGGAAGCCGACCCATTTAAAAGGAGGCTAAAGCTGATTCAATACGGGCTGTCTAAAGGCTTCGAAAAAGATTTAATTTTGGATGCGCTGAGTGTCAATTAATTACTTAATATTTGAAAAAAAGTAAAAAATATATTGACTGGAATGCATTTCTGCCTATATTTGCAACACCAAAACGGAACGGTATATCGGTTCTGAAATGCGAAAGTAGCTCAGTTGGTAGAGCACAACCTTGCCAAGGTTGGGGTCGCGAG
>CBIHNR010000170.1:0-12238 GCA_966211215.1 uncultured Pedobacter sp. | reverse complement strand
CGTACGGTGGTGAGAGGGGTCAGGTAGTCAACTAATGACTACCTTCCTACTCTATTGCCTAATCCGCAAATTGGCGTTCCAGCTTTTCCAGCTTTGAAATTATTTCTCCCAGCTTATTTTGCTCCTTTCTGATATAGATACGCATCAAGTAGGCACAAACAGCAAACCATGCAATTGTAAAAGCTACACCAGCAATTGTTTGCCAAAGAGGGGCAACAAAATAAACTTCGATAAAGTAAAGGGCAAAAGCTACACCGATAAACAGGCTATATATAGTGTATTTTCTGGTATTTAAAATTAGTCGGTTGCGACGATAATTTTTAAGGTAGGCAATATACTCGTCGGGTTTATGGAATAAAGATTCGCCGCTTGATATATTTCGATAGTCTCGGAACTGCACAAAAATATAGTAAAGGCAGCAAAGAACAAAAATAGCAAGAGATAGGTGTGAGGTCCACATTAAAAAGGGTTTATAAACCCATATCAAGGTAAACATCACTATAGCTGCGGTCATCCCCAAGGTCTCTATTAATAATTTATTAGCAAAAGCCGACTTCGATTTCCTCACTTCTTTCAGGATATCATCATAGCTTAACTTAGGTAAAGCCGCCTGACCGTGCCATATATTTTTCAGTGCATCAAAGTCTTTCATATCTATTGTATATTTCAGTCAGCTTATGTTTAATACGATGGATTTTAACTCTTAAATTGCCTTCGGATACGCCTGCAATTTCGGCAATTTCAGCGTAGGGCACTTCATCAAGTACCATGGTGATAATAATACGCTCGTTTTCTTCGAGCTGCGAAATGCACTTGTAAAGCAGTGCAACCTGTTCGTTTTTTTCAGACAGTTCTTCGCGTTTGTTTTCAATAATATTGTCGGTCAATTCGTCTTTAGCCTGTCTTTTTTCCACGCGAAGCCAGGATAAGCAGGTATTAACGGCAATTCTGTATATCCAGGTTGATATCATTGCCTGGTTTCGAAACTTATCGAGGTTTTGCCAAACCTTCATAAACGTTTCCTGCATCAGGTCATTAGCGGCGTCATCATCACCGGTATAGCCATAACACAAATGAAAAATCTTTTTTGAATTTGCCTGGAAAATTTCTTTAAAGAAGGCTTCCTTGTTTACCATTTTGTTTCTTAGATAGATGTTTTGTGGCTTTGTTACAGCTCAAATGCCTTTTTATGGAACCATCGCGCTTTATGATGAGCCTCTTCCAAAATTGAATTGTATTCGTTAGCATAATCAAATTGCAGGTCCTCATGAAGCTTAGCTAACAACTTTTTAATCTTTTCCAGCTGTTTTATAAAAATACTTTGCAAGGGCTTGTAATGCGTGTGGGTGTCGGCATAAATCAGGTAGTTTTTACAGAACCAAAGGAGCAGCTCCAATTCAACCTGTGCACTGCCAGTATATTTTGAATGTTTGCCGATTAGGCGAATAATTTTTCTAAGCGCTTTTGCGCTGTGGTAGTCATATCTTTTTAGGGTATGGAATTCTTCCGTTAAGCCTGTTTTAACAGATTCTGCATAGGCAAGCGGATCGGCAGCCTGATACAGCAAGTAACTTAGAAGCTCTTTGTTTTCTTTTTTGTACTTGGCAAGCCTCAGGCATATTTCTATCAGCTGGTCGTTATTAAACGATCTTAATTCTTTTCTTATATCACTTAACTTTTCAGCAATCATCGACTAAGGGGCAGTATTTACGGTTTTGAGAGCTGGTTTAGGTAATAATCTTGGTTTGTGGAGCTAAAGTAACTATTTTACGTCTGTTTTATCCATTGATCATTTACATGAAGTTAAAGCAAGCCTTTGTTCCTGTCCTTATAACTGTTTCTCTCGCAGCAATTTTAGCCGTGCTTAATTGGGGAAATATTTTACCTGTTCCTATTAAAGTGCTGGCTTTTAGTAGATGGCTGGCAATAGGAAGCTTGTTTTACTATGGTTTAAAAAAGAAATCACTCACCACCTGGATACTTATATCGATGGTAGTTGGGGCCGAAATAGGCAATGATTATCCTGAAACGGCTGTAAAACTGCAGGTTTTAAGTAAAATTTTCCTTAAGATGATCAAAGCCATAGTGGCGCCATTGCTTTTTGGAACCCTGGTTTATGGAATTGCTGGCCATGCAGATTTAAAGCAGGTAGGCCGTATGGGCTGGAAAGCAATTCTATATTTCGAAATGGTTACCACGGTAGCTCTTTTTATTGGGCTCGGTGCAATAAATATTTCCAAAGCAGGAGTGGGCATTGTGCAACCTAAAAGCCTTCATGAGGAATTACCCAAAGTAGCTCCGCAAACCTGGAACGACATTATCCTTCATGTCTTTCCTGAGAATATTGCCAAATCTATAGCCGAAGGGCAGATACTGCAAATTGTTGTGTTCAGTATTATATTCGGTATTGGCCTGGCAATGGTTCGCGAAGACAAGCGAATGCCCATGCTGAAATTTACCGAAAGCTTATCTGAGGTGATGTTTAAGTTTACTAACCTGGTAATGTACTTTGCCCCAATAGGTGTGGGAGCTGCAATTGCTTTTACTGTGGGACATATGGGGCTCGATATATTGCTTTACCTTATAAAACTTTTAGCAACCTTGTATGTAGCGCTGGTGGTATTCCTGCTGGGTGTTTTATTGCCCATTGCTTTGATGGCAGGAGTGCCGATCAGGAAGTTTTTTAATGCTGTAGCCGGTCCGGTTTCTATCGCTTTTGCCACTACTAGTTCAGAAGCAGCACTTCCGCGGGCAATGGAAAATCTCGAAAGATTAGGCGTACCCAGAAAAATTGTAGCTTTTGTAATGCCCACGGGCTATAGCTTTAACCTGGATGGCACTACATTATACCTATCACTGGCGTCAATATTTGTAGCCCAGGCCGCCGGAATTAATTTTTCATTTGCACAACAGCTTTTAATTGTATTTACCCTGATGCTCACCAGCAAAGGTGTTGCGGGGGTGCCGAGGGCGTCGCTGGTAATTTTGCTTGGAACGGCCTCGTCATTTGGTATGCCAAGCTGGCCTATATTGGTTATTCTGGGTATTGACGAACTAATGGACATGGCGCGTACATCTGTAAATGTCATTGGAAATTGCCTTGCTACCATTGTGGTTGCCAAATGGGAGGGAGAATTTATTGAAAACAAAGCCGAAAATTTCCTCGAACCTGAAATTGCTGACAATGCCTAAAACTATCAACTGCTGAAGTTTTGTAAGAATTTTTACGGTATTTTCTACTATCGCGCATTCATTATAATTTAGCGCACAAATTAGATGAGGTTAGCAGGGTTGGAAAATTCATTCAAGCCATTGCTGTCTCGGGCATAAACAAATGAGTACCAGGTCAAAAAAGATTTTTATTGCATTAAGTATTGCGGTTCCGTTTTTAATGTATTGCATGTATTACTATGGGATGATGGTTAAAAATGCGCCATATAAGTTTTCTGAATTTGAATCGTTAACGTTTAAATACGGCTTGGGAGATAGCCTTGTTAACCAATACAGTTCAAAAACTCAGGACTACCAATACCTTAACGATAGGGATTCTTTAGTAAAAACGAAGGTTAAGCTCACTAAAGATGATTTGCTATATCTGCATCGCAAAGCGGCGGATCTGGGCTTTTGGAATTTCCCTGAAAATATGGAAGGCCCATCAAATAAAGCTGTTTCCATTCCGCATTACTATCTGGAGTTTAAATACCAGAGAAAAACAAAACATATCGATTTTGATGCTGATTATGCGGGCAAGCCTCAGTTAACGGATGCTGTAAAACGATTGATTGAAGAGGTAGATGAGCGAATTAAAGCGGCTGAATCCAGGAAATAGAACATCTTCTATTTGTCATCACAGTTTAATATCTGAAACTCCATTGTAGCAAAGTGAGCCTGCAGCGTTCTAAAAGCTAAAGTTTGTAATCCAGATATGAGAAAAATACGATATGCACCAGTGGCAATACTGGTGCTCCTTACCTTATCCATTGATTTTTATGTTTTTCAGGGTGTTAAAGCACTTACTTCACAACTAAGCACCAGCGTACAGAACGGAATGAACGCTTTTTACTGGTTGATTTCTGTAGCTGTAATCGTCTTTTTCTTAGCAAACCTTTACCGCATATTTATTAATGGAAGAGTATCAGGCGCCTTTAACTTTTCTATAAATACCTTCTTAACGTTATTTGTTACCAAGCTTGCTTTTATCATAGTATTGCTGGCAGAAGATACATTCAGGCTTATTGCGGGGGCTTTTTACCCAGGTCTAGCCGCAGAAAGGTCAGCAATAGTAAGTCAGTTGGGCCTGGCTTTATCGGCATTCCCCTTTTTTGCATTTATTTACGGCGTTACTAAAGGGAAGTACAATTATAAAGTTCATAAGGTTACTTTATTCTACAAGGATCTTCCGCCAGAGTTTGATGGTTTTAAGATTGTCCAAATTTCGGATATCCATGCCGGGAGCTTTGATAATCGCGAGGCCGTAGAGAGGGGCGTTAAATTGATTAATAAGCAAAATGCCGACCTGGTAGTATTCACTGGTGATTTGGTAAACAATAAATCAGAGGAGATTTTGCCATGGATAGACACGTTTTCACAAATTACCGCCAGACATGGTAAGTATTCAGTGTTGGGCAATCATGATTATGGCGATTATATTCAATGGGAATCTGTACAGGCAAAAAACAAAAACCTTCAGGATTTGAAAGCCTACCATAAACAAATGGGATTCAGGTTGTTATTAGATGAGCATGTAAGCATTGAAAAAAATAACCACTCAATAAAGCTTGCCGGCGTAGAGAACTGGGGCTTGGGTTTTGGCCAGAGGGGAGACTTAAATAAGTCTTTATCAGGATTAAATGGGGATTCATTTAAAGTGTTATTGTCACATGATCCTACACACTGGCAGTCACAGGTAAAAAGCTACCCGACTAAAATCCATTTGACTTTATCCGGACATACTCATGGAATGCAGTTCGGCATTGAAGCCCTCGGATTAAAATGGAGTCCGGTTCAATATCGCTATAAGCATTGGGCAGGCCTAACCTCAGAAAACGGACGTTATTTATATATCAACCGGGGTTTTGGTTTTTTAGGGTTTTCAGGAAGAGTGGGCATATGGCCGGAAATTACAGTGATTAACCTAAAATCAAAAGCAAAATAGTAAGGTTACTCAGATGTAGAATTAAGAAAAAGGACGTTTAGGTGGAGGAGGGTAAAAAAAACAAGAAAGTCAATTAACAGTAGTAGATGCTTGTGTCGAGTGCTGTTAATTGACTTTTTTCATATGGAGAATTAACAAACGTTAATTTTCCACGTCATGCCGTTTATGCCTTTAATCTGCTGGGCCACAAGTATTACAGTTTTATTGTCAATAGAAAGCTCTTTTCTATAAACAGATTGCTGGCATCTGGTAGCATCAGGCAATTCCTTTAAAAATAGGTTAATGGTTGATTTTAGATCATTTTGGCTAGATTTTTTTTGCATGGTTGTTTGGTTTGGATTTTAGTTAATGTTTAACAATATGTAGTTTGCTTTGTTTTTTAAAATTTTCATTTTTTAGTGCCCTATGTTAGTTATTAATTTAAGGCAGCCATGCACGAAAAAATGCAAAATAGAAACGTTTTAAATTAACAATCCTTTCTGATTTTACTCGCCCGATATTGCTATTTAAACGCTTGCCATGTACCTTTACGGCGTTAATCCTTCCACAAATCCTTTATCAAATGGATGTAGAAATTCTATCACGTATTCAGTTCGCATTTACAATCTCTTTTCACTATATCTATCCACCTTTAAGTATTGGGTTAGGATTGGTGATGGTAGCAATGGAAGGTTTATACTTAAAAACCGGAAATAAGTTATATGAAAATATGACAAAATTTTATACCCGGATTTTTGCGTTGATTTTCGGTATCGGTGTAGCTACCGGCATTGTTATGGAATTTGAGTTTGGAACCAACTGGGCTACCTATTCAAAATACGTGGGTGATGTGTTCGGTTCTGCGCTGGCAGCAGAGGGCATATTCGCTTTTGCCCTTGAATCAGGTTTTTTAGGTGTGCTCTTGTTTGGATGGAATAAAGTTAGTCCCAAAGTGCATTTCTTTTCTACTTTGATGGTTACTCTGGGCTCCATGTTTTCGGCCATTTGGATTGTAGTAGCAAACTCCTGGCAGCAAACGCCGACCGGTTATCGCATTGAAGGGCAGGGGCTAAATGCACGGGCAATCATAACTGATTTCTGGGCGATGGTTTTTAATCCCTCGTCTGTAGAACGCATTATGCACGTGTGGATAGGGGCTTTTATTGCTGGTTCTTTTTTGGTGCTCAGTATTAGCGCATACTATATCCTGAGGAAAAAGTATCTGGAATTTGCTTACTCGTCATTCAAAATTGCCCTTGTAATTGCTACGATATCATCTTTAGCCCAATTAATTGCCGGGCATGCCTCGGCAGATGTTGTTGCAGAACATCAGCCTGCGAAACTTGCGGCGCTTGAGGGGCATTTTGAAACGGACGCCCCTGCAGATATGTATTTATTGGGCTATATAGATACAAAGGAAGGCAAAACCATAGGGCTAAAAATCCCCGGTGGCCTAAGTTTTCTAACTCACGGCGATTTTAACGCTCCTGTTAAAGGGCTAAATAATTTTAAGAAAGAGGACCGCCCAGGCGCACTAAATATAGTTTTTCAGAGCTATCACATCATGATTTCTATCGGGATGTTTATGATCGCATTAACCGTGTTTGCATGCTGGCTCTGGTATAAAAATAGCTTGTTCGAAAAGAGGTGGTTGATGCATGTCTTTATGTGGTCGGTACTGCTCCCGCAGATAGCGAACCAGGCAGGATGGTTTGCTGCTGAAACAGGGCGACAGCCTTGGGTTGTATACAAGTTATTACGTACATCACAGGCACTTTCTCAAGCAGTTACTGCTAACCAGGTAATTTTTTCCTTGATATTGTTTACGGTTGTGTATGTGCTTCTTTTTGCTTTGTTTATTTATCTGTTGAATAAGAAGATTAAGCATGGGCCAACTAATGGCGAAGACATTGACCACAGCCCTCAATTGAAAAGTATGGCAAACGAAATAGGATATTCTTCCACCCATTAATTTAAGCAAATGGACACATTTTTAGGACTCGATTACCAAACGCTCTGGTTTCTAGTTATAGGAGGCGTTTTCACCGGATATGCTATTTTAGATGGATTTGATTTGGGTGCAGGAGCACTGCATTTGTTTTTTAATAAGGAAACAAGCCGCCGTATTGCTCTGAATGCAATAGGGCCCGTGTGGGATGGAAACGAAGTTTGGCTGGTTATTGGAGGCGGTGCATTATTTGCCGGATTCCCTGCCGTCTATGCCGCTGTGTTTTCTGCATTCTACATTCCTTTTATGCTTTTTCTTACGGTATTGATATTCAGGGCTATATCCATCGAGTTTAGAAGTAAAGAACAAATGCCCTGGTGGAGGGCTATGTGGGATGTTTGTTATTGCCTGTCTAGTGCAACAATTGCGTTTCTTTTAGGGGTAGTGCTCGGAAATCTATTGCTTGGCATACCTCTGGATGCCAACGGGAATTTCACAGGCACCCTGCTTTATTTTCTTAATCCATACTCTGTTATGGTGGGCATTACCACGCTCTCGCTATTCATGATGCACGGCGCTATCTATCTGGTAATGAAAACCGAAGACCGATTGTATACAAAACTTACAATAATGGTGCGAAACACAACGATTTTCTTTTCCATCTCGGTATTGCTCCTAAGTTTTTATACGCTTTTATATATTCCGCATTTAACAAATGCGATACGCCACAACAATTGGATGTTTTTTATTCCGGTAGCAATGGTTTTTGCCATTGCCAACATTACCCGGATGGTGGCAAAAAGGCAGTACAGGTATGCCTTCATTTCATCCAGTGTAACGGTAAGCCTCTTATTGATAATTGTTGCGGTGGAGCTTTATCCTAACATGGTTATTTCTACTATCTCCGCACAAAATAACCTAACAGTTTATAATTCATCAGCTTCAAATAAGTCCCTGGGCATATTACTTACCGTGGCAGCAATAGGCGTTCCCCTGGTTATAGCTTACACCACTTTTGTGTTCTGGACTTTTAAAGGAAAAGTTAAGCTCGATGATATGAGCTACTAATGTTGAGACAAGTTCTATTCATGTAATTCAAGTATGATTTGGAGAATAGCGTTAACAGCTTTGGTTATCATTCTGCTTATTTTTTTTCGAAAAGGAAAGTTATAAAGAGGGATTTGGCCTTGCTCTCTGTCGTTTAGCTAAGTGGTTGGTCCCAAGGACTCCTTTGGAGTGGAGACACTAATCACGGCAAACACCCGGTGTTGGTGTCCTCACCAACACCTAGAAACCCTTAACTAAATGACATTGGGCTAAAGTCGAACGGTAATAGATGCCTAACGAGTATGTAGTCAAAATACGCGGCTTAGCTAGTACCCCAATCTCTTAGCGCAAATTTAATCTATCATAACTAAAAGTTATGACAGATTAAATTTTGTCATTTGATTGCCATGCCAAATCAGCCAATCTTTGCTTCATCAAAGCACAAGATATGGGACAAATTACTACAGACATTTGCATTATTGGCGCAGGCCCGGTTGGATTATTTGCTGTTTTCGAAGCTGGATTATTAAAGATGCGCTGCCATCTTATTGATGTATTGCCACAAGTGGGCGGGCAGCTGTCTGAAATCTATCCTCAAAAACCAATCTATGACATTCCAGGATTTCCCGTTATCAATGCCCAGGAACTGGTTGATGGGTTGATAAAACAAATAGAGCCATTTAAGCCCACGTTTTCTCTCGGGGAGCGGGTTGACGAATTAAACCGCCAAGAAGATGGTACGTTCATAGTTCGAACCAGCGAACAAACAGAGGTACATGCTAAGGTTGTAGTAATAGCAGGCGGCTTGGGATGCTTCGAGCCCCGTAAGCCTGCTATAGAAAAACTTGAGCAGTTTGAAGGGAAAGGTGTAGCGTATATGGTTAAGAATCCAGAGTTATTCAGAGACAAAAAGGTGGTTTTGTCAGGAGGTGGAGATTCAGCATTAGACTGGACGATTTTTCTGTCTGAAGTTGCCGAAAAGGTAACTTTGGTACATAGGGGAGACACCTTCAGAGGGGCACCAGATTCTGCAGAGAAAGTCTTTGCCCTTGCACAAAGTGGAAAGATCGATTTGGTGCTTCAGTCACAGATAACTGCAATTAATGGTAATGGCCATTTAAAGGAAGTTTATATTACCGATAAGAAGAATGAGGTTACTGCCACCGAAGCCGACTACCTGATTCCTTTATTCGGGCTTACACCGAAGCTTGGCCCTATCGCCGATTGGGGCTTAAATATCGATAAGTCAGCAATTGAAGTTAATACATTCGATTATTCAACAAATGTGGAAGGGGTTTATGCCATTGGTGACATTAACACGTATCCTGGCAAGTTAAAATTGATTTTATGCGGTTTCCACGAAGCTGCCCTGATGGCTCAGAGTGCATTCAAGCATGTTTATCCAGAACAAAAATTAAGTTTCAAATACACAACAGTTTACGGCGTGAATACTTTTTAAAATGATTAAGATAACTGTAGAAGATATTGATGGGGGAGTGCAGGTTCTGGAAGTTCCGGAAGGCATAAACCTAAATTTAATGGAAACACTTAAAGCTTATGAATATGATATGCGAGCTACCTGCGGCGGTATGGCACTTTGCGCCGATTGCCATTGCAAGATTATTGATGGTGCTGATAATTTACCGGAACCGCAAGATGATGAACTAATTACGCTCGATTCAAGGCCAGATGCAGCAGTAAATAGCCGCTTGGCCTGCCAGATAAGGATTGCAGAAAATATAGATGGCTTAGTTATCAAGTTAATGGGGCACAGTGGATAACTAAATTTCTTTAATTTTTTTAGTCTTCTTAAAATGCAGATTAATTAAAAAAATATGAAATACACCTATTTAGCAGCCTGCATATTTTGCCTGGCTTCTTGTACAACTCAATATATAGAAACTGATTTATATTTTGGGCGAATGATTCCTGGCGGAGATAGCGTAAAAGCTAAGGATTGGGATGCTTTTGTTCGTAATGATATTAGCAAGGCCTTTCCCGCAGGCTTTACTATTTTAAATGCCAGAGGCAATTGGCTAAGCCCTCAAACAGGAGAACTTGTAAGCGAAACTTCGCAACTTGTTGTGTTTATCCATAAAAAGCAAAAGGCAGACGATGTAAAAATAGATAGCCTCAGAGCTGAATATCAGCGAAGATTTAAACAGGATGCAGTTTTAAGGGCCGACAAGAAAATAAAGGCTCAATTTTAAAATATCAGGGGCTTTTTCAAGAAATCAATATTTCTCTTTAATCCAGAATACTTTGTCCTTTTAACCGGCGAGTTTTTGAAGATTTTCTGAAATACATCTTCAGTTATATCCTCCCAGTCTGAGCGGCTTAACTCTGTCAGGCTGGGATTGGGTTTGAAAGCAGGCTCATTATGCAGCGTTGAAAAGCGGTTCCACGGACAAACATCCTGGCAAACATCACATCCAAACATCCAATTGTCCATCTTGCCTTTAAATTCCTGCGGAATCTCATCTTTCAATTCAATCGTCAGATAAGAAATACATTTGCTGCCATCCACAATGTAAGGCCCAACAATGGCATCGGTAGGGCAGGCATCTATGCACCGGGTACAGGTACCGCAATGGTCTTTAGTTGCGGGAATATCATATGCAAGTTCAAGGTCAATAATCAATTCTGCTAGAAAAAAGAAAGAGCCGGAGTTCTTATTGATAAGGTTTGAGTTTTTGCCGATCCAGCCCAGGCCCGACTTTTTAGCCCAAGCCCGGTCCAATACAGGGGCTGAGTCAACAAATGCACGCCCTCCAACTTCGCCAATTCGTTCGTTTATAAATTCAAGTAGGTGCTTTAGTTTTTCCTTAATCACAAAGTGATAGTCGGTGCCGTAAGCATATTTCGAGATTTTTGGTGATTCCGGATCAGACTGTATAGATTCTGTGTAGTAATTAAGGCCCAAAGAGATTACGGATTTTGCACCGTCAACCAGTTTTCTGGGGTCTAGCCTTTTATCGAAATGGTTTTCCATATAGGCCATTTTTCCATGCTTACCTTGTTGCAGCCATGCCTCCAGGCGGGGAGCTTCTTCTTCAAGAAAACATGCTTCAGAAATACCACAAAACATAAAACCCAGCTTTATGGCCTCATCTTTTATAAGCTTGCTATATTGAAATTTCTGATTAAACATGTTATTGCAAAAATACGGAAATCATTTTGCAGGAGATTTTTTTGGCTTAGTTTATGTGAATATTTAGGAACTAATGCAGTGTTTACAATAAAATACTTTAAAAGTTTACATCCAAAAATTCAAACTATGAAAACTAAAATTTTTAAATCGATGCTCTTGTTGTTTATCACAACAGCAATTGTGAACCCTCTAAAGGCTCAGGAAAAGCAAGATGAAAAAATTCAGAAATCAACTGAAATTTTAAATGAGTTCAAGCACATGAAAGAGTCTATTCCTGAGCAGCTAATGCAACAGGCGCAAGGGGTAGTTATCATCCCTAATTTGATTAACGCAGGCTTAGGCGTTGGAGGAAAAAGAGGTAAAGGTGTTGCAATGGTTAAAAATGCCGATGGTAACTGGAGCGATCCTGTATTTGTAACGTTAACCGGCGGTAGTGTTGGTTTTCAGGCTGGGGTACAGGCAGTAGACCTGGTGCTGGTATTTAAAAAACGGTCAACTTTGGCAAACATCGGAAAACGGAACTTTAATCTTGGCGGAGACATTTCTGTAGCCGCGGGGCCTGTAGGTAGAAGTTCTACGGCAGACACCGATGCTAAATTGGAAGCAGAAGTGTACTCGTATTCAAGAAGTAAAGGTTTATTTGCCGGTATCAGCTTAAACGGCTCTGTACTTGGAGTAGACAGCGACGCTAACACCGCTTTTTATGGAAAAGATGTTAAGGCAGCATCCGTTTTTTCATCGTCTAAAGCCTCAGCCCAGTCATCAGTAAAAGAACTTAAGGAATCATTAGACACATTTTAGGCTTCAATAAAGCACCAAATAAAACAGGGCATTAAATAATTAATGCCCTGTTTTATTATAAGGAATTATCTTCTTCCGCCGCGGTTAAAGCCACCGCCTCCGCCTTTTGGTGCCGGGGCTCCGTCTTCTTTAGCTTCAGTTACCATGATCTTATGGC
>CBIHNR010000169.1:0-12383 GCA_966211215.1 uncultured Pedobacter sp. | reverse complement strand
GTTGGGGTTGCAAATGTAGTTATTTTTTTCGCATTACAAATGTCTTTTTTTAAAAGCTTAGACAATTTTATCTGTTTCGCTGTAATCTCCCTGAAAATGAGCAAAAAAAAAACTTAAAGTTTTAATTCCTTTCCTTGATAAAAATCCAATATTTTCTTTCTCGAAATAAAATCATAGCGGTTTGTAAGCAGTGAGGTTTTAGCCTGATAGAAATTGTTTCTTGCGATAAGGTAATCAACTGTATTAATAGCTCCGGAGTTAAAGCGGGCTTCAGCAACCCTGAATGATTCCTGATAAGCTTCTACCTGTTCCTTCAAACTGTTGTAGCGCTCCTTAGTTGCTTCCATGTTAAGGTAGGCCTGTTCAATGAGTTGCTGCAGTTGAACTAAGGTACTTTGTGCCATGAGGCTGGCTTCTTGCCGTTCTAGCTTTGATTGGGAGATGCTATTTCTTGTTTTAAAAGAATTGAAGAGTGGGACATTCAGGCTGATGCTTAATGATTTGCTCAGGTTGTTTCCAAATTGATCGAAGTAGCTTATCGGGCGTTGCTCAAAGTTTCGTGCATTGTCAGCATAATTACTGGATAGTCCCGTATTAAAATAAATGGATGGCGAGTAAAGCGAGTGCCTTGCCTTAACCTGAAAATCAGTGCTTTTCTTTCTTAGTTCTAAGGCTTTTACTGACGCAAAGTTTTGCATTGCATTTTGGTAAACCTGCTTCGCGTTCTCTGAATAGTTTAATTCAAAGTGTTGTGTGTTAAGAGCTTCTATCTGCAGATTTTGCTGGTACGGGATATTTAAAAGCTTCAGAAGTTCAACTTTCGAGTTATCCAGCAAGTTTTCGGCATTAATTACAGAGAGCTTATCATTGGCATATTGGCCTTTCAAATCAAAATAGTCGCCTGGAGATATTGCTCCATTTTCGTTTAGTGCATTCAGTCGATCAACTTGCTTAAGTGTTGTTTGTTGCCTCGACTTTGCCAAATTTAAGAGTTCCTGATTAGTTAATACCTCTAAATAAGCCAGTACAACTTTAAGGCTTAATTCATTTTTCGCTTGTACTTCTTCTTGCAGCGCAGCCTTATAGAGTAGCGCATATTGTTTTATTGCATTTTGCTGCGCCATTCCATTAAAAAGCAATAAAGAGCCCGAAATGTATGGGTTGGCATAAGCGACCTTTTCGGTTACATACGTATTGGTTAGTGGGTTAATGCTGCGCCCCATGTTCAAACCATGGGTTACGCCTGCATTAACAGAAGGTAAAAGGTTAGCCCGCTCTTGTTGCCAGGTTAAGCGTGTGTTTTCGGTATAAATAGTTTTTCTGCCAATGTCCGGGCTGTTTTTAAGAGCGATTTCGATGCACTGGTTTAGGCTCAGGCTCATTGTGCTATCTTGTGCGAGGGCTTGAAATGATAGTATAGCGAGCGAGAGAATTAGTAAGTGTTTCATTTTTTTTGGTTTTAGCGGTGAGCTGTCAGACGCGAGCTTTCAGGTTACGAGACTTGAGGCTGGTCCGTCCATACCTGCTACCGCCTTTCATTCTGTTTTTAAGCTTTTTACAGGATTTGTTTTTGCGGCTTTTAAGGATTGTAGGCTTATAATGCACCAGGCAATAGTTGCTACTATAATTCCAGGCAGTAAAAACATCCAGAACTGCAGTTCGATACGATATGAAAATACCTGGAGCCATTCTGTTATGGCGTAGTAGAAGAAGGGGATCACAAGCAGGAAGGCTATAAGTACCAAACGCAAGTAATCTTTGGATAGAAGGAGCAAAATCCTAAGGACTGAGGCTCCCACAACCTTCCTAACGCCTATTTCTTTTGTGCGTTTAAGTACTGTAAGTGAAGCTAAGCCTAATAAACCAAGCGATGCAACAATAGCCGACATCACACTAAACAGGGTTAGAAGTTTGCCGAAGAGTTCATCGTCCTCATACTGGCGGGCAAAAAAGCTATCCATGAAATAGAATGAAAAAGGATCATCGGGATAATGTTTTTTCCAGGCTTGCTGCATAACGTTTAGCACAGCTTCACGGTTGCCCGAATTTACCCGGAATGTGTAGTAGCCAAATTCATAGGGATGGTCGAAATAGAATAAAACCGGTTCAACTTTTTTCTTAAGGGATTCATGGTGAAAATCCTGAATAACACCCGCAACGCGGATTTTCTTATTATCGCCGGTTAAGAACTCTGCGTTGATAGCTTGTTCGGCGTTTTTGAATCCAAAAGCTTTGGCAGCAGATAAGTTTATCAGGCAATTTTTGCCTTTATCCCTTTCTTCAATATTGCGCCCGGCTAGAACTTTCAATCCGAAGGTTTTAACATAGCCATCATCGGTAGTAGAAATCCAGAAACTTTGTTTCTTCTGATTGTTGCCGCCGCTTAGTCTTACCGATTCATCGTGATAGCGCAGTTCCTCGCCTGGAATATTCATCGATGCGGTTCCTGCTATGAAATTATTATTGGCAAGAAGATCATTTCTGAATGCCTGAAAGCGCTGATAGCGAAGTGAATCGATATTTCGTGATGCGGGCCCCATAAGGCTGATCGTTTGCGAGGTATTAAAGCCCAGGTCGAAATTTCGCATGAAGTTTATTTGCCTGTTAGCGATGATTGTGCAGCCAATGGTGAAAATGGCAAGCAGGAGCTGAAATACAACTAAACCGTTACGGAACTGGTTTTTGTTGCTGCCAATATTGTATTGGCGTTTTAAAATAAACGCAGGTTTGTAGCTGGCAATTATACGTGCTGGAAAAATGGCAGCAGCGATAGTGATAAGTAAGATGCAGGTGAAATATCCTATCCATTTGAGATTCAATCCCTGAGATTTATAGAAGGATGTGGAAAGATATCCCGACAGGATTTGAACGAAAAAGAAATAAATACCAATACCAACAAGGAGGGCTATGGTGCTGATAATAAGCGCTTCCATGATAAACTGGCGACTAATGGTGACAACGTTCGCGCCGTAGACTTTGCGTACCATAATCTCTTCTGCCCGCTGGACGGTTTGCGCCAGGGACAGATTCAGATAATTGATCCAGGCTGCAATGAGAATGAATATAGCCACGCAAATGAGAGCGTATAAGAGTGCTTTGCTTCTGCCCGGTTCTTGTTCGCTGGCCATGCCTTTTGTGAAATGAATTTCTTTTAAGGGCCGCAATGAATACTTTCCCTTCAGGTTTTTTTCTCTCAGGCTAGCTACATTGTCGGTTGCTATTTTTTCAAGAGCGGCGTTCAGTTTGTTTACATCTGTCTGTGGCTGGAGTTTTACATATGTATAGGTCCAGGGCGATGTAAAGTCGCCTTTTTTAGGCCCAGACCACAACAGCAGCTCTAAGGTGCTCCATGAAATAACGAAATTGAACTTTACTGCGGCATTATCGGGCACATCCTCGAAAACTGCAGTAACTGTAAATGGAATATGCTCATTAAAATTTATGCGTTTGCCAATTGGATTTTCTTTCCCGAAATAAACATTTGCCAGCGATTTTGAAATTGCCATGCTATAGGGTGCAACTAATGCCTTGTTGCGCTCGCCTTCAAGTAGGCTTACTTCAAAAACGTTGAAGAATGTGCTATCGGCCCAAACCCCTTTTTGGTGGCCTTTGGCTTTGTCGTTAAACAGCAGGCAGTTTTCATTGTATGCTTTTGCCACGTATTTAACTTCAGGCATATTTTCTTTGAGGAATGAACTCAAGCCTGTATGGGTCCTTGCGTTTTTAATGACCGGTTCGTTTCCTTGAAATTCGTAGTAATCAATTCGATAGATATTTTCTACTTCGGGGAGATAGTCGTCGTAGCTAAACTCATAATCAACATAATTCATCAGAATCAGAAAGGCTGAGATTCCGATAGAAAGCCCGGCGATATTAATCAGGGAGAAAAATCTCCGTTTTATGAGATTTCTCATGGCGGTAATGAAGTGGTGTTTAAGCATGGGTTTTTTATTAGCTGTTAGCAGGTTAGCGATTAGCTTTCAGGTAGGAGGTTTCAGGTTTTAGGTGTGGGCAGTCAGCTATTAGCTAGTTGCCTGTCCATACCTGGCAGCTCACTCCGTTCGCAAATTTTTTACAGGGTTGGCTACTGCAGCCTTAATTGACTGGAAGCTGACGGTTAATAAAGTAATAGCAAGTGCACTTATACATGCTGCGGCGAATATCCATGGTGAAATTTCTGTACGGTACTCATATTTTTGCAGCCATTCATGGAGAAAATACCAAGCAATTGGAATTGCAATAAGGCATGCGATGATTACAAGAGTTATAAAGCTGGCCGACATTATTCGCCATAAATCAATCACGGATGCTCCAAGGACTTTCCTTATTCCGAACTCTTTAGTGCGTTGTTCTGCAACGAAGGAAGCTAATCCGAATAATCCAAGGCAGGAAATAAAAATGGCCAGCGAAGCAAATATGGTGGCGAGCTTACTGATTTGTTCTTCTTCTTCAAATTTCTTCCCGTATTCTACATCTATAAAGCGGTAATCAAAGGGCATGGAAGGAACTATCTTTTTAAAGATCGCCTCCATTTTGTTTAGGGCGTCAGTAATTTTCTGTTTAGGATTAAGCCTGACATACATCCAGTTGGTTGCTTCATCATATTCGACGAAGTAGATGTTATGCTTAACCGTTTGGTAAGGAGAATCGGTTATCTGGTCTTTTACCAGGCCTATTATCCTTAAGGGAGCTCCGTTCCAGCGGATGATTTCGCCAATTGGATTGGGCATGTTCATATGCTTGGCTGCTGCTTCGTTTATGATAATGTTGTAAATAAACCCAGAAGTATGATTGTTGTCATTGATAGAATCGCGGGTGATTTCTCTGGAGAAATTGCGGCCATCTTTCAATTGCCATCCTATGGTTTGTCCATAGTCGTGTGTTACAAAAAAAATTCCGAATCCCTCGTATTGACTAGGCTTCTTTCCTTTCCATTCAAAATCTCCGCTATGTGACCAGGTATCGGTAAGTGGGCTGTTTGAAAGTGCTGCTTCGGTAATGAGCCGGCCGTTTTTCAGTTCGTCAATAAGTGTTTTTTGCTTCCAGATCAGTTCTGGAGTTTTTATGTGAAAGGCGAGCAATCCATTTTGGTCGTAGCCGACAGGCCGGTTTTTTGCATGCTGGATTTGCCTGTAAACAATCAGTGTTCCCACAATCAGTGTTACCGATACTGTAAATTGAAGCACCACCAAAAACTTACGTGGCGTTGATGAGTGCTGTGCAGGGCTAAATGCGCCTTTTAATACTTTTATCGGATTAAAAGAGGATAAATAGAAAGCCGGATAACTTCCCGCTACAAACCCTGTAAATATAATGAAAGCCATGCTGCAGAGCCAGAAGGTTGGATTAGCCCATTGCATTGCCATTTTTTTGCCCACAAGGTCGTTAAACCAGGGTAGTGTTATAATTACAAGAGCGTTAGCCAGTATAAATGCTATGAATACAATCAAATAAGATTCGCAGAGGAATTGTTTAATGAGTTGGCTGCGACTGGAACCAACTGCTTTGCGTACACCAACTTCTTTGGCCCGTTTTTCGCTGCGTGCGGTACTAAGGTTAATGAAATTAATACAAGCAAGCAGCAATACAAAAATTCCGATAGTGCCAATCAGCCAAACAAATTGAGCCTGTCCGCCGGTATTGACACCATCCTTCCATTCGGAATACAGATGCCAGCGGTTCATTGGGTGTAAGAAAACTTCTATGTTAAACTTCTTATTTTCTGTGTCTGCATTGTCGTGCATTACCGTTTTTATGCGTGCTGAAACTGCTTCGTATGTGGTGTTAGGCTGAATTTGCACATAGATCAGGAAGGAATAATTATCCCAGTCGTCGGCAGCCTCATCCATCCATTTCTGATTGGCGACAAGTAAATCCCAGGGGGCAATGAAATTTACGCGAGCAAACTGGCAGTTGTTCGGTAAGTCTTTATAAACTCCCGTGACTTTTACATTCATGGCATTGTCAATCCTGATACTTTTTCCCATGGCATCTTCGTCGCCAAAAAGTGCCTTTTCGGTAGATGAGGAAATTAATACAGAGGAAGGATCTTTTAAGCCAGATCGGCTTCCTTTAATCATTTCCAATGAAAGCATATCTGGCGCTCCGGGCTGCATGAATCTGCCAGATTTTGTAAGCTTTTTTTCTCCGAAGGAAAGGATGCGGTCTTCTGTCCAGCGGGACATTACAATATGTTTAAAGCTGCTGCCATACTTGTTTCGTAGTTCGAACTCTAATGGCCTTGGCTTACTTTCAGAGACAGTGGTTTTTCCATCCAGTGACCCTTTACTGTATACCTGCGCTATGCTATTGTAATTCTTAAAATTGGTATCGAATGAAAGTTCATCCCAAACCCATAGTCCAATCATTATAGCTACAGCCATGCCGATTGCCAGCCCGCTTATATTGATGGTGGACGATACTCTGTTTTTGATCAGATTGCGCCAGGCGATTTTTATGTAGTTTTTTAGCATTTTTTTGGTTTTAGGTGTGAGGTATGAGCAGTCAGCAATGAGCTATTAGCTACTAAAGGTTAGTTGTCGAGCTAATTGCCTACCTCATATCTCTCCACCTCGTACCTTGAACCTACAGCTCCAATCACACCAATATATTTTCCATTACAGTTTGTCCATCCAGCATGCGTATAATGCGGTGGGTGTAACGGGCATCATGTTCGGAGTGCGTTACCATCACTATGGTTGTGCCTTGTTCATTCAAATCAGTAAGCAACTGCATTACATCGTTGCCGTTTGTTGAGTCGAGGTTACCTGTGGGCTCATCGGCGAGGATTAACTTTGGATTATTTACCACCGCCCGGGCAACGGCTACACGCTGTTGTTGTCCACCCGAAAGCTGCTGCGGGTAGTGGTTGCGGCGGTGCATAATTTGTATTTTGTGAAGTACTTCCTCGACCCTTCGTTTGCGTTCTTTAGCATTCACGTTGGTGTAAATCAGCGGAAGCTCTACATTTTCAAAAACGGTAAGCTCATCAATGAGGTTAAAGCTCTGAAACACAAATCCAATATTGTTTTTTCTTAAGTCGGAACGTTTACGTTCGTTGAATTTTGAAACTTCAATGTCGTTGAACAGGTAGCTGCCTGCATCCATATCATCCAGCATGCCAAGGATGTTAAGAAGCGTAGATTTTCCGCATCCCGAGGGGCCCATCACGGCCACAAACTCGCCTTTTTTTACTTCAATGGACACTTTATTAAGCGCTACGGTTTCTACTTCTTCTGTGCGGTAGAATTTTTCGAGGTTGGTTATTTTGATCATAGTTTGGGGTTTTGGGGTTTGAGGTAGGAGGTTTCAGGTATCAGGGCCTGTATGGCGCGATTTGAAGCAATCCTAATTTCTTTTAAGTGTTTTTATTTTCTATATTGTTTTACTCTAAACTTAAACATTATGCGCAATTTTCAAGATCTGGTAATCTGGCAAAGAGGGCACCAGATAACTCTAAAAATTTATTCAATCACTCGCAACTACCCTAAAGAAGAAGCGTTTGGTTTAACTTCTCAAATGAGGAGGTCGAGTTCTTCTATTCCTACTAACATTGCCGAAGGGTGCGGCCGAAACAGCAATCCCGAACTTCAGCGTTTTCTCGTCTATTCCTCAGGCTCAAGTTCCGAACTGGAATATCAGCTAATCCTTTCCAGAGATCTCGGTTATATTTCCGAAGATATTTATATGGAGCTCTCACAAATGGTAATTGAGGTAAGGAAAATGATTTATTCTTTTATCCTTAGTTTAGGAAAATAGTCGTTCAGTTTCCCTCTTTCAGGTGCAGGGAGCTTTCAGGCATCTTGTACCTGACACCTCACACCTGATTCCTGACGCCTACCTCACCACCAACTCCTCACTATCCCCAAAGCCCTCATAACCCGACGTCACCACTTTATCTCCAACATTTAAGCCCTCTAGTACCTCGTAATAATCCGGGTTTTGTCGTCCTAGCTGGATATTAACTTTATAAGCTTTCTTTCCGTCTTCGCTTAGTTTAAAAATCCAGTTTCCGCCGGTTTGCTGGTAGAAACCACCCCGTGGCAGCAAAAGCGCTTGCGCTGAATTACTGAGAGATAGCCTTACCTGCAGAGTTTGCCCTCTTCTGATTCCAGTGGGGACAGTTCCATCAAATTTCAAATCCACCTGAAAACGGCCATTAGTAACCTGTGTGAAAACCTTTATAACTTTTAATTTATAAGATTTGTCATCAATAGTAAAATCGCCACCGAGTCCGGTGTATACTCTGGAAAGGTAATGCTCATCAATGTCGGCACGTACCTTAAAGCCGCTGAGCACATCAATTTGCCCAAGTCTGTTTCCCTGGTTTTTCGATTGGCCTACTTCTGCATCGAGGGAAGTAAGCTGCCCATCAATAGGGGCCCTTACAATAAGCCCGCTAACTTTTTTCCTCATCAGTTTAAGAGCAGCTTGTGTTCTTTCGTAAGACTGCCGCGCTTGCTCAAGTTCCTGGTTGGTTGAAATTGAATCCTTCCTTAAAACCTGCTCAGTGAGTTTTTTACGCTTTATCTGGTACTCATACCCAATTTGCGACTGTTTAAATTCCTGCTCACTGATGGCTTTCTGGCTGTAGAGGGTTTTGTTAAGCTTATGAAGCCTTTCCGCCTCTTTCCACTCTTTCTCTACATCGGCCATACGATTAAGCTGATCGATGGTGTTTTTCTGGGCTGCATTTCTGGAAATCTGCATTTGCGTTAACAGATTAAAAACCTGCGTTTCCTGGTTAACCAGGCTGAGTTCTAGGTCTGTATTAGAAAGCCTCAAAATAGCATCGCCTTTTTTTAGTACAGCACCATCTTCAACATATTTTTCTTCAACCCTGCCGCCCTCCAAAGCATCCAGGTAAATGGTTGTAAGCGGCATTATAATTCCATTTATAGGAATAAATTCCTGGAAACCACCTTCCGTTACCGTGCTTATTGTTAAGCGTGTAGCATCCACATTAAGCCGGCTTCCGCCCCGGCTATAGTAATAACTTCCGCTTAGCAGAACGATAAATAAAACAGCTCCGGCTATGGCGAGTATGCGCTTGCTTGTCCATGTTTTTTTGGGAATTGCCCTGTCCACTGAGTATTTGTTTTTAAATACCGATGAGATACAAAAAGCTGTGCCAAATATGTAACTTGCTTACTGTTAGGTTGTTGTTGTTTTGGTCTTCAGGGGACTTTTCGTTAGCGTACACTTACTGAACGTAAGCGGACAGATGGTGCGCGCACTACGAAAGGAGCAAGCAAATTGGAAATGAGTAGGCGGTGGGTGTTTATTTGCCAAATTCAGCAAAATACCTTAGCCGATAGGCGTTCATTGCAGTATCTCCAAGCTTATTTAAAAGCCTGTAATTCACCACGGCGCCTACGGCAGCACCGATGTAGGGAACCAATTGCGCCATTTTTGCAAGGTCAATATAATCGCGGTACTCTTGCTGGAAGGAACGCCAGTCAAAATCTTTGATGTCTTCGGGTAAGGCATGCGAAATTTCCTGCCATTTTAATAAGTAATTGGCTGTCTTTTGGCGTTGGTGCTGGCTGGAAAAAGCCAATTGGAAAATATAAAGCAAGTAAACGCGCTCCCGGTAATCCTTTAGGTTATATCCATAAAGCCCGGCTACTTCATACAGAAATTTAATTTTGATAGCCAGAAGCAGAGGAAAATCAGCAAAGCCCATTAAAATTCCGCCCGCACCAGTTATGGCGCCTGCGGTTGCCGCAGTTTTTTTATAGAATTCAAGCCTTGCCTTAACAAGCTCCTCCCTCGCAAACAGAGTCAGGTTTTGCTGTGGCTCTTTACGGGTAAATTCAGCTCCAAATAAAACTGCCCGCACCATTTCGCGTATCATAGCCGTAACGGCCCGGTGCACTTTTTCTGGAATCACTTTGTTGACCCGGTCTTGCACACCTTTCGCTATTTTATCAGTAAAAGAAGGATTCCGCAGTATTTGATGCCTCCAGAATTCCATTTCTGTTTTTACCTGTTGCGTATACATGTCCATCAAAGCGCTGTGGTTTATTATAACTAAGATATGCTACTTGTCTATAAGTTACAATGAGCCGGATTTTCCAGTTTATTATTTTACTATTATTGCAGAGCCTCAATTATTAAACTATGCAATTAAAAAAAGCCTCCGTTCTTATTGTAGATGACGACCCCGATGTGTTGACCGCTGTTAGGCTATTGCTAAAAACCCAGGCGGCTGAGGTAGTGACAGAAAAGAACCCAGAAAACATACCGGCATTAATAAAAACCTACAATTTCGATATCATTTTGTTGGATATGAACTTTAAAAGTGCCGTGAACACTGGTAATGAGGGACTTTTTTGGCTCAATAAAGTAAAATCAATTAAGACGGATACCTGCGTAATAATGATTACTGCTTATGGCGATATCGACCTGGCTGTAAGAGCTTTAAAAGAGGGGGCTTCTGATTTTATAGTAAAGCCATGGCATAACGAAAAACTGATTGAAACCATTAAAGAAACCTTGTTGAAAAAGGAAAAAAAGGGGACGGCTGCCTCTCCAAAGGAAGCTGGAATTGGTTCAGATTTAGTTGGAGATTCAGAGGCGATGGCGTCTGTTTTTCATAAAATAAGGAAGATTGCTCCCACAGATGCAAATATTTTAATTCTTGGCGAAAATGGAACCGGTAAGGATTTAATCGCGAAAGCTATTCATGAAAGTTCTTTAAGGGCAAATAAGCCTTTTATAAAAGTTGACGTAGGGGCGCTTACCGATAACCTGTTTGAAAGTGAACTTTTTGGGCACAAGAAGGGGGCTTTTACCGATGCTCGGGAGGACCGGGCCGGACGGTTTGAGGCGGCACAAGGAGGTACTATTTTTTTAGATGAAATCGGAAACATCAGCCTCCAACAACAAGCTAAACTGCTCAGTGTCTTGCAAAACCGGCAAGTAATCCGTTTAGGAAGTAATACACCAATTCCTATTGATATCAGGCTCATTTGCGCTACCAATACTCCATTGCACGAACTGGCTAATGAGAACCGGTTTCGGAAGGATCTGATTTATCGTATAAATACGGTCGAAATAATGGTTCCGCCACTGCGCAGCCGCAACGGAGATATAGAACAACTTGCGAAGTTCTTTTTAAACAGATATTGTGAAAAATACAGCAAGCCAAGCTTATCATTCAGCGAAACAGCACTTTATAAACTCAACAACTACTCCTTTCCAGGAAATGTAAGGGAATTGCAGTACACCATTGAGCGGGCAGTAATTATGTCGGATGATTCGCTTATCGAAGAAGATGGGCTTGTTTTTTCTGCATTAGAAGCGGCCCCGGCTTATACAGAAGAAGCGCAAAGCGATACAAAACTTAGCTCTTTAGAAAAAAATACGATTTTAAGAGTAATTGAGAAGCATCAAGGAAATATAACCAGGGCGGCAAAAGAACTGGGTTTAACCCGTACCGCATTGTACCGCCGCTTAAGCAAATACGACATCTGAAGCCTATGTTTAAAAAATTGGAATGGTACCTGTTAAGCAGGGTGGTTTTTCTTGTTATATCTGTTTGGGCAAGCTGCTTTTGTATTCTAAAGGGATGGTATTTTTATTCTGTTTTGGCTTCAACTGCAGTAATATACTGGGTTGTAATACTGTACAAGCATCAAATAAAGGTTTATCGTGAATTAGGGTTCTTCATTGAATCAATAAAATATAAAGACTTTTCCAGGAATTTTAGCACCAGCAAATCATCGCCGGCATTGCAGGCTTTACGTAACGGATTTAATGAAGTTAACACGGAGCTAAGAACCATTGCAAGAGAAAAAGAAACCCATTATCAGTATTTGCACAAGATTCTGGACCTCATTGACACTGGCATTTTATCTTACGAAACCGAAACCGGACAGGTAAAATGGATGAACGAATCGTTGAAAAACCTGCTTCAGTTGCCCTATTTAAAAAGTATCCAGGCACTGGAAAAACGAAATACGAGCCTATACCAGCAAATTATTTCTCTCAATCCAGGCGATTCAATTATTGGGGCTGCGCAATCGCAAAAAATATTATTGGCGGCTACAGCCTTTCAGGCAGACGGAAAAAAGTACCATCTTGTTGCATTTCAGAATATTAACGAGGCTATGGACGAAACCGAGGCTAAAGCCTGGCAAAAGTTACTAAGCGTGCTTACTCATGAAATTATGAATTCTATCGCGCCAATTTCATCTTTGGCAGATACCATAAGAAATAGGATTGCCTCCATCGATAAGTCAATGCTTCCAGCAGATCACTTAGAAGATCTTGAGGTAGGCACTTCAACCATTAAACGTCGCAGTGAAGGGCTGATAAAATTCGCCGAAACCTACCGTAATCTCAATAAGATCTCAAATCTCAACCTCGAGAAATTTTAT
>CBIHNR010000168.1:0-12566 GCA_966211215.1 uncultured Pedobacter sp. | reverse complement strand
TGAGCTTATTATATTTGGAAATAGGGATGCCAAAAACGTTCCAGAGTTTCCCGTTAAAACCACCTTCTTAGGTACTATTTCTGATGATGATAGGCTGGCTATTTGTTACAGTGCAGCGGATGTCTTTTTAACGCCTTCATTGGAGGATAACTTACCCAATACAGTAATGGAAAGTTTGGCTTGTGGTACCCCAGTTGTAGCTTTTACCACCGGAGGCATTCCTGACATGGTAAGCCATAAACACAATGGCTATCTTGCCAAATATAAATCTTCAGAAGACCTTGCTGAGGGAATCAGTTGGGTTTATAACCATAAAGGGAGAGGCAGTCTTAATACAAACTCACGGAGTACCGTAAAAGAGCGATTCTCAGAGGGGGTAATTGCCAGTCGTCACATTGATCTTTATCGAAGCTTACTTAGAACAAGCCGGGCTAAGGCTTCGCCGGTCCTTTCTGTTATCACAATCGTGTTTAATAATGTAAGGGATATAGAGCGAACAATATTATCGGTTATTAATCAATCTTACCCGAATATTGAGTATATCATTGTAGATGGAGGTTCAACTGACGGGACGCTTGATATAATTAAAAAGTATGGAGCCAGAATAACTAAGCTGATTTCCGAAAAGGATAATGGTATTTACGATGCGATGAATAAGGGTTTGGCTGTTGCTACAGGTGATTACTTGCTGTTTATGAACTCTGGGGATGAAATTTATTCGAGTGACACGGTTTCTAAGGTCTTCACTACATCTTTTGATGCAGATATTTATTATGGAGAAACGGAGATGTTTGATAATGAATGGAAAAGTTTGGGGCAAAGACGCCATAAAGCACCTGAAAAGTTAACTCGGAAAAGTTTTAAATATGGAATGAGCGTTAGTCACCAGGCAATTTATGTAAAACGGAGTATTGCTGAGGAATATGACACTCAATTTCAATTAAGCTCAGATATTGACTGGATTTTAAATGCCCTGAATAAGGCCAAAAAAGTTGTTAATACAAGGATGTATGTAGCAAAATATTTGGTGGGGGGGATGTCTAAAAAAGGACATCAACAAAGCTTGATTGAAAGATTTAAAATCTTTTCAAAGCACTATGGGATAATTCCTAATTTCGTAAATCACCTTGTAATTGCAGGAAACTTATTCATTTACTATCTTAAACATAGGCGTACTAACGATTAATCCAGTACGCCCATGCTTGTTGGGTTATTGTACTATAAGTTTCTGAACTAAAGTCTCCTGTTCATTGGAAAGTACAACGGTATATATGCCGGGAGCTATGCCAATCAGGCTCACCTTTGTTTCTGATGCATTTTTATCAGTCTCCACTTCCTGTAAAGTCTTTCCGGTAACATCAACTATCTTGATGCGTGATGGATTTTTTGCGGATTCGTGTTTGACATTAACAAACTGTTTATCAGTAGGATTAGGATATAAGCTATAGTTGGAAGTACTTAAGGTAAGGTTTACTTGCTCGATTGAGCTGTATGTAAAAGTTCCATCTGAATTTACAGATCTTAAGCGATAATAATTTGAGCCTTCTGAAGGGTCTGTGTGCCTAAATGTATATTTCTTTTCCTGGATGGAATTGCCTGCCGCATCAATTCTAGCAATCTCCCTGAAGTTTACATTATCAGTTGCATGTTCCAAGATAAAATTAAGGGTACCAGTTTCGTTATTAGTTACCCATTCAATTGAAGTAAAATTATGACTTGCTTTAGCCTTAAAGCTGGCCAAATCAAGAGGCAAAGTGCTTTCTGCTTGATTTTTTAATATTGATACGGTTGATACAAAGTCGTTCGCTGCAGCAAAATCAGGCCTATTGTCTTGATTGAAGTCTGCCATCACTGTACCGATTGTTCCCCATTCTGCTGGATAGTCTACTCGAGCTGCAAAGGATACTATCGCATTTGTGGTTGTATTTTTCAATACAGACATTGTCTGGGCTTGAAGGTTGGCAACAGCTAAATCAAGCTTTCCATCCCCATTGACATCTCCAACTGTTATTCCATAAGGGCTACTTTCGGTGGAGAAATCGCTTTTTGAGTTGAAGGCGATATTGCCTGAAGCAGAACCATTCAGGAAAATGGAAACAGAACTGCCGTCGTAATTAGTTACAGCTACGTCGGGCTTGCCGTCATTGTCCAGGTCTCCGATGCCAATGCATCTAGGGCTAGGCCCTGCACTATATTGGTTGTTGTAGCTAAAGGAAATATTGCCAGAGGTGCAATTGTTTTTATATATGGCTATGTTGTGAGAGCTAAAGTTTGCCACAACAAGTTCGGGTTTCCCATCTGCATTCAGGTCGCCAATAACAACATCTCGGGGAGCGTCGCCAGGAGAGTAGTTAACCTTAGTTGCAAATCCAACAGTATTATTTGTTCCTGTGTTTCTAAATATAGAGATATTGTCTCCGTCGTCATTAGCTACTGCTAAATCAGCTTTGCCGTCACCATCGAGATCCCCTATTGAAACAATGCGAGGACCCGATCCGCTATAGTAATCAACTTTCGAATCGAACGAGATGTAACCTTCAACGCTTGTATTTTTATATACAGATACAGTTCCGGCGAAGTAATTGGCTACAGCAATATCCAACATTCCATCGCCTGTAACATCACCAGTTGTAACTCCAAATGCTCCACTACCACAAGCTAAGTCAATCTTGTTAGCAAATGATATATTAGTAGTTGAACTTGTGTTGGTATGAATGGAGATTGTATTGTCGTCATAGTTTGCCGTAACAAGATCTATTTTGCCATCTTCATTAAAATCGCCACAGGCAATACTATGAGGGCGCTTGCCGGTGGCCTTGCTGCTCATTGTGCCAAAGGTATTACTGACGATTTGAGTTGTGCTTGCAAATGAAGTGACCACGAACGGTTTCGCAGAGTAAGTTGTGAGCCCGCTAGTTGTCACCGTTATTGGCTGATAAGTTGCTCCAGAAGGGCAGGTAACGGTAAGCGATGTGCTCGTTGCTGTGGTTACAAATGCTCTAACAGCACCGAAATAAACAATGTTGCTAGCGGCGGTGGAGCTAAAATTAGATCCAGAAATCGTTACTACCGTACCGATGGGCCCAGATGCCGGGCTAAATGAGGTAATCTGCGGAACTTGGGCAAAAATGTTTTGCGAATTGACTGAAAATAGAACTAGCAGTCCAAAAATTAAAATAGAACTTTTAGCAAAGCGATAAGTGTTCAGGTAAAATTTTATCATAATTAAAATATTGTCGGGCAAATATAATATAATGAGTGGGTTAAAGTAAGAGCCAATAAAAAAGGGCAGCTATTTGCTACCCTTTTTTAGAAAATATTTAAATGCTTTTAAGCCTTTTCCTCTTTTTTGCGGAGTCCTTTGAATGCGACAGCGGCTAAGCCAATAACCAGCAGGATAGAAGCTGCCAAAGAAATATTCTCGCCAGTGTAGTAAGACGCCGGTTCAAATTTGAATTCCAGTTTGTGATTTCCTCCAGGAAGCTGAGCTGCCCTTAAGATGTAGTTAGCTCTGAAATACGGAATTTTGTTGCCATCAACATATGCGTTCCAACCTTTGTCATACCAAATTTCAGCAAAAACAGCAATAACGTCGTTTGGTGCCGAATATTCATATGTTAAATGATCGGGATGATAATCCGTCAATTTGATTGTAGCATTCGTTGTTGTACCAAGTTTTTTCTCATCAATTAAAGGCTTGAACTCTTCACTAACAATCGCCTCTTTCCTTGGGTCGAAGCTGTTGATGGCAGCCATTTCCTGATCAGCACCTTTTACATAAAGAACATTTGTAACGAACCAGGCATTGCCACAGGCCGTTTCGCGGTTTTGAATACGTTGCGATTGCCCGTCCTCTGAAGCTGTAATAACATACTTTGTATTAAGCATATCAAGAACATCTTCGTTAATTGAATTATTGAATTGCTTTTCGATAACCTCCTGGTAGCGTTTTAGCTTAGCAGCGTGATAACCGCCTATTGATTTGTGGAAATAAGAAGTGGTAGCGCTTGACCAGGTTGGTTCAGTTAAATCAAATACCCGATAATCAAGGCTAGGGTCTCTCAAGATCAGTTCGTCAACCTGGCGCGGTTGGTAAACCATGTTTTGTTTTTCTACAAAATTATCGTTGTTCAAGTAGCGGCGATCGACTGCCCACATATCAATTAGAATCGCAGCAGCTAAGAGAGTGAATGTAAGTTCTGCCTTGATTTTCTTTTGAATCAATGCCCAAACTAAACCAGCTCCAATTAAAACAAAAATTAAGGAACGAAGGGCATCCATACGAGCCAAGCTGGTCCTGTCCTGGATAAGCGCATTCGCTATTGAGTTAGCAAAGGACTGATCACCTACTGCCTGTGTTAATTGATCAACAAATGCCTGGTGGTTTGAGGTTTTAAAGCTAAGAATCAGGCTTGGTATCAGGATTATTATTAATAGAATACCACCAACAATGTAGAAGCTAAGCTTTAGTTTGTTTAATAGTTCCTTCGAGTCCTGTTTTTCAGTTGTTAACTCTTTAACGGCTAATACAGCCAGAATCGGGAATAATAAGCCGGTGACAGCTAGAATTGATTCAACTGCCCGAAACTTATTGTATAATGGGAAGTAGTTAAAGAAAATGTCTGAAATAAGTGGGAAATGCCTACCGAACGATAACAACAAGGTAAGTACAGTTGCCCCTAAAATCCACCATTTAATGCGGTTTTTTACAATAAATAATCCAAGAATAAATAAAAAGCAGGTAATAGCCCCAAAGTAGAATGGCCCCGCAGTGTAGCTTTTTTCACCCCAGTAGGTAGGCATCTGCTTCGCAAACCCTACAGCTTGGTCTGAGGGAACTCCCTTCTGGATTAACGTCTTCGCCACGTCCGACTTTTCATTTAATGTTCCTGCCGATGAACCTCCATAAGCGTTAGGGACTAAAAATGTAATATTCTCGCCGATGCCCTGGCTCCAGGCATAAGCATATTCCTTATCGAGCCCGCTGTTTGGAACTGCTTTTTCGGTTTTAAGGTTGGATTTTCCACGAATTGATTCTTGCCCATACTCATATGTTGTCCATAGTAAACTAGTATTAACGGCCGCGCCAATGAGGGCGGCAATTGCAAGGAACCCAACAGATTTAAGAAAACTCGGTAATGCCTTATTTTTTATAGCGTGATATAGCTCAATGAAAACATAAATTAACAATGCAATCATCAGATAATAAGTCATCTGAATGTGGTTCATCCTGATTTCCAGAGCTACAAATAAGGCAGTTAAGGAAGCGCCTAATAAATACTTCCCTCGAAAACAAAGAATGATGCTGGCAATAAGGGGCGCAAAAAATGCTATAGCCAAAGCCTGGTTATTGTGCCCTGCCTGAATAATGGCAAAGTTGTAAGATGAAAATGCAAACGCAATTGCACCTGCAGCCGCAAGCCAGGGCCTGGCTTTTAATACACAAAACAAAAAGTAAGCACCTAGTAAATATAGAAGTACAGTATCTATTGGGCTAGGGAAAATTGTTTTAAAGCCAGAAAGCAGGTAGGTTGTGATATTTTTAGGGAATTTAGCCCAGATCTGGTAGGCGGGCATACCTCCGAACATTGAATTTGTCCACAACGGAGCAACGCCATCGCGCTCTTTAAATTGCATAATTTCCCGTTGCATCCCTTTAGCCTGAAGCACATCATGCTGACTGAGTACCTTTCCCTGTATCGCCGGGCTGAAATAAATAAAACATAAAGCAATAAACAGTCCGATTATACCAATGTGGATAGCGTTTCTTTTAAACCAGTTAGTCATTCTAAATTTTGTTGGGAACCAAAAATATAAAAAAGGATAGATGTGAGAAGGGATATTTTCAGCAAGGCAGATTTATGGTATAATTAGCCTGCATATAATACAAAAATAGGCAGCTCAATAAGCTACCTATTTTAAAATATAAGGATACACCTTATTTAATTTCCTCAAAATCTATGAAGTCACCAGCTTTGTCGGCAGCCCGGGCTTCCTTCTCTTTAGGTGGAATATAATCAACTTTAAGCTTGCCGGTTGGGCGTTGTTGTTGATAGTTGTATTGTTGCCCTCCGAATTGACTATTTACCTGCTCTTGAGCCTTATTAACTACTTTTTGAAATAATATAGGCAGCAGAATTCTGGCTAACATTCTTATAATGTATAAAACCAGAATGGTAATGAATAAAAATTTAAGTAGTGCCATTATTTATATTAATGCAAATATGACGATAAATTTAAATGAATGTTTCAGCAGCAAATTTAACGTTACATTTTAATGATAATTATTAATGTGGCATTTTAACCTGATTTTTATCAATCTTCGTCGCCAATGATTTCGGCAACGCGGCCAATCTGTCCATCTTCCAATCGCACTTTAATTCCCCTTGAATGAAATGCTGCGCTGGTTAAAAGGTTTTTAACAATGCCTCTGGTCAACTTTCCTGTACGCTGGTCTTTCTTTAATATAATATCAACTTCTAAGCCAGGATATATATCTTTTCTGTTTTGTCCGTTCATTTACACTTATTTTTTATCTATTAATGGGGTTGGCCGGAATGAACTCTCTGCAACCAATTAACCCCCAAATCTTTCCTTCATCATTTTTTCCAGGGCAAACATCTCATCGCGAAGTTTAGCTGCTAATAAGAAGTCCATATCTTTCGCAGCTGCAAGCATCTCTTTTTTTGTTTTGTCAATGGATTTTTGAAGTTCAGGTTTAGTCATGTATTGCACAATTGGGTCAGCAGCAATGGATTCCACAACGTCGTCGCCTCCTGTATATACTTTCTGAACGCCGCCCTTGAAGTCCACTACAGACGTTTGTTCAATAATTGCTTCCTTTGATTTGCCAACTGTTTTTGGTATAATGCCGTGCTCTTCATTGTACTTCATTTGTTTCTCGCGGCGGCGGTTGGTTTCATCAATGGTGATGCGCATGCTGTCAGTAATCTTATCAGCATACATAATTACCCTACCGCGATCGTTACGCGCAGCCCGGCCAATTGTTTGTATTAGTGAGCGCTCAGAACGTAAAAATCCTTCTTTATCAGCATCTAAAATGGCAACTAATGAAACCTCCGGTAAGTCCAAGCCTTCTCGTAAAAGATTAATTCCCACTAGTACATCAAATTCTCCTAAACGTAAGCCACGGAGAATTTCAACCCTTTCGAGAGTTTTAACTTCAGAGTGAATATAGCGAACACGAATCCCTAATCGATCCATGTATTTGGTTAACTCTTCCGACATACGTTTGGTTAGTGTGGTAACCAGTACCCTGTCTCCCTTCTTTACCGTTATTTCTACCTCTTCCAAAAGATCATCCACCTGGTTTATCACCGGGCGTACTTCAATTGGCGGGTCGAGTAACCCGGTTGGGCGAATTACCTGCTCAACCACCACGCCGCCTGTTTTTTCCAGTTCATAATCGCCAGGAGTGGCGCTTACATAAATGGTTTGAGGGGCAAGGCGCTCAAATTCTTCAAAATTCAACGGACGGTTATCTAAAGCCGCAGGCAACCTGAATCCATAATCAACTAATGACATTTTGCGGGAGCGGTCGCCGCCATACATGGCTCGTATTTGAGGCACGGTAACATGGCTTTCGTCAATTACCATCAGATAATCATCCGGAAAATAATCCAACAAACAGAATGGGCGCATGCCTGGAGACCTGCCATCAAAAAACCTTGAATAATTTTCAATACCACTGCAATAACCCAGTTCTCTCATCATTTCAAGGTCGTAATTCACCCTCTCTTCCAGGCGTTTCGCTTCAAGGAAGCGCTGTTCTTTTACAAACTGCTGTTTCCGCACTTCAAGTTCCTCTTGGATAGCCCACACAGATTGGTTAAAACGATCTTTTGGGGTAACAAATAAATTGGCAGGATAAACCGCCATATGAGTCATCTTCTCAAGAGTCTTTCCAGTGGCCGGATCAATTGTGCTCAGTTCTTCAATATCATCGCCGAAGAAGGAAATTCTGTAGGCATAATCCATATAGGCAGGATAAATGTCAACAGTATCGCCCTTTACCCTAAAAGTCCCCCGACGAAAATCGGCTGTAGTCCTTGAGTAAAGAATTTCCACAAGCCTATGCAGAAATGCATTGCGGCTGATGCGGGTTCCAACGGCGAATTTAAAAACCGAATTTGAAAAATCTTCAGGATTTCCCATACCATAGATACAGGATATAGATGACACAACAATTACGTCGCGCCTTCCCGACATTAAAGCCGATGTGGTACGAAGCCGTAACTTCTCGATTTCATCGTTAATCTGAAGGTCTTTCTCGATATATGTATTTGTGGTTGCTATATAAGCCTCCGGCTGATAATAATCATAATAGGAAACAAAATAGTTTACCGAGTTCTCAGGGAAGAACTGCTTAAACTCGCCATAAAGCTGAGCCGCCAGCGTTTTATTATGGCTTAAAACCAATGTAGGTTTCTGGGTTTGCTGAATAACATTTGCTACCGAAAAGGTTTTCCCAGAGCCCGTTACGCCTAATAAGGTTTGATAATGTTCTCCCGTTTGTACACCTTCAACCAGTTGCCGTATCGCCTCTGGCTGGTCACCTGTAGGCTGATATTCTGATGATAGTTTAAAATCCATTCAATCTCAAAGATAGGGATAATTGAGTTTGTTAAACAGTTTAGGTGTCGCTTCGGTTTAGTCGAAAGTGACGCATACAGCAGGCAAAATAAAAAAAGGGGCCACCTGGTGGCCCCCAATCAAACCTTATTTAACAATCGGCATAAGCAAACAAAAACTTATGCACTAATTTAACGTTAGTATTTGATTGTTAGTCTGTTATGTTAAAATATTCTGTATTTGTTTTTAGTCCTAGAGTTAATCGATTAAAATTTACCGAATAATTTACTGCCCTTCTAAAAGGATATTTCCGTATTTTTATCATACCATGTTTGTACTTAGTAATACGTTATCACTTGCCAATAATTTTATAGCAGAACTTAGGGATGCGCAAATTCAGCAGGATAGTATGCGCTTTCGTAAGAACCTGGAACGCCTGGGCGAAATTTTTGCTTTTGAAATCAGTAAAACATTAAATTATGTTGAAACTGAGTTTGAAACTCCTTTAGGCTCGGCGCTGGTGCCGGTAATTGAAGAGTATCCGGTTTTGGCCACTATTTTAAGAGCTGGCCTTCCCTTGCACCAGGGTTTGTTAAATTTCTTCGATCAATCTGATTCGGCCTTTATTGCGGCTTACAGGCAGGTGACTGCCGGCGGAGGCTTCACTATACAAAAAGAATATGTTTCGTGCCCGGATTTGAATGACAAGATAGTTATTGTATCTGATCCAATGCTTGCCACCGGTAGAAGCATTGTGCTAAGCTGCAAAGAGCTGCTGGCTCAGTACAATATCAAGGAATTACATATCGTATCAGTAATTGCCAGCTCCGAGGGCGTAGCGCATGTTAGGGCAAACCTGCCAAAAGCGAGGTTGTGGCTGGGCGCAGTAGACGAAGAAATGACTACCAAGGCTTACATAGTGCCCGGCGTTGGCGATGTTGGCGACCTGGCTTTTGGAATAAAAGATTGACCGCATTTGCCTTTAGACAGCCTTAGCCTAAAAGAAGGTTGTTATATTAATATTGTTAAGCTTTAATGAAGCATCTATTTTTTGATTTAGACCATACGCTCTGGGATTTTGACCGCAATGCGGAGGAAACCCTATTAGAATTATACGACTTTCACCAACTTGAAAAATTGGGCGTAGCCTGCGCTGCAACTTTTATCGAAACGTATACCCGTAACAACCATGAATTATGGGCAGCTTATCACCTTGGGCGTATTAGCAAAGACGAACTCAGGCGAACACGATTTAGGAGGACATTTTTGGAACTTGGATTGGCACCTGAAATAATTCCGACAGAGTTTGAAGATGATTATGTGCGCATTTGTCCCACAAAAACTAATTTATTTCCTGAAGCACATGAAACCTTAAATTATTTGAGTGGAAAATATTCACTTCATTTAATATCAAATGGGTTCAAAGAATCAACTGAGTTAAAGATTGAACTTACTAATCTGGGCAGATACTTCAGCACCATTGTAATATCCGAAATTATAGGGATCAACAAGCCCGATAAGGCTATATTCGAATTTGCCTTAAATGGTGCCCAGGCGTTTAAAGAAGAAAGCTTGATGATTGGCGATAGCCTGGAAGCAGATATTAGAGGCGCTATGGCTTTCGGTATGGATGCAATTTATTTTAATCCCCTGGGAAAGGAAAAGCCAGCCGATGTGCGACGACAAATAACACATCTTAACGAGCTACAACATCTACTATGAGTGTAAATGAAACCGGCAAAGAACTTTTGCAGCAGCTAAAGGCTTACCAGGAAATTCTTAAGGAAATTTCTGAAGAAGATTTTGTTTTGAGCCCTGCGCCTGGTTCATGGTCGTTTTCGGAAGTTTATTGCCATATCACGCACGTTAATAAGTTGTCTCTGTTGGCTATAGAAAAGTGCCTTCATGGAAAGCAGTCTGCGGGAAATTATACTCTTCCAATCTTGTCTCGTATTATACTGTTTGTAGGAAAATTTCCTCCATTTAAGGTCAAAGTTCCGCCAGGCACGGCTTCTTCAATAAAAAAGATAAGCAGAGAAGATGCACGTAATGAATTGATCAAGTTAGGGCATCGGCTGGATAGTACTTTATCTAAAATGGCAAGGTCATCATCGCATTGCCGAATACAGCATCCCCGTTTAGGAATGTTAAACAGCGAGCAGTGGCTTAAATTTATGAGCATACACACTCGCCATCATCTTAAGCAGATTACTAAAATTAAGAAAACGATCAGGAAGTAAGCTGCCTCTCCTCCAACTCTCTCACTCCGATTTCTCAACTTAACTCCATTTTAATATTAAGCTAATTCTAGCGGCGTATTTTAGATGAAACAAATGGGGACAGAAGAATTACTTTGCTACAGTTTACTTCTTGCATTATTGATAGCCGTAGCGGTTATAGTTAATGTGTTTGAATTTAAGTTCGATGGCGAAGAAGAGTAGCTGCCTGCTGCCTGATTCTGCCCTACCTCAAAAATTATATGCCTAAAAAAGAAATAGACGTATTGGTATTGTCCGATATCCACTTAGGTACCTATGGCTGCCATGCAAAAGAGTTGCTTAGATATCTAAAAAGCATAAAGCCTAAAACCGTGGTGCTTAATGGCGATATTATCGATATATGGCAGTTCAGTAAATCTTATTGGCCCGAAGCACATATGAAAGTCGTAAAACGCTTCATGAAGTACGTTTCGGATGGAATTCCGGTTTATTATTTAACTGGGAACCATGATGAAATGCTGCGTAAGTTTAGTGATATATCCTTCGGAAGCTTTCACCTCGCAAATAAATTAGTACTGGAATTGGATGGAAAGAAAGCCTGGATTTTTCATGGAGATGTATTCGATGTTACCATGCAACATTCAAAGTGGCTCGCTAAGCTTGGCGCTGTTGGATACGATACGCTTATTTTACTCAATAGCTTTGTAAACTGGATACTCACTAAACTTGGCAGGCAAAAAATGAGCTTTTCGCGTAAGGTTAAAGCCCGATTTAAAGACGCCGTTAAGTTCATAAATGATTTTGAGAACATCGCAGCGGACCTGGCAATCGACAAAGGATATCATTACGTAATCTGTGGGCACATCCATCAGGCAGAAAAACGCCTTATTAAGAACGAGGCCGGAAGCACCCTATATTTAAACTCCGGCGATTGGGTGGAAAGCCTTAGTGCCTTAGAATATAGTAATGGTAGCTGGCAGATCGTTAATTATTCGCATAGAGATTTTATTGATGAAAAAGACGAAGAAACTGCAATGGATAATGAAGATTTAAAAGCAAAACTCAACATTAAGGAGTTATTAGAGAAAATTAAATCGGAAAGTATTTAGTTTCGTCAATATCATCAATAGCTTTGCCCAAGGAAGAGAGAGGAGAATAAGTAGCAAGATTGATAGCTTCAATAAACTGAATTTTGCAGAATGCGAATATTGTTTGCGGTACAAGGCACAGGCAATGGCCATATTAGTAGGGCACGGGAAATTACGCCTATTCTAAAAAACTATGGGCAAGTAGATATGCTGATAAGTGGCACCCAAGCCGATATATTGCCCGGTGAGCCGCTAAAATATCGCTTTCACGGGTTTAGTTACATTTTTGGCGAAAAAGGCGGAGTAGATTATTGGAAAACCTATAAATCTATGAACCTTCCACAGCTATGGAAAGATGTACGATCTCTGCCTTTAAAAAACTACGATTTAATTATTAATGACTTCGAGCCGGTAACAGGCTGGGCATGCCGGCTTCAGGGGAGGCCTAGTGTTGCCCTTAGCCATCAAGCATCTTTCCTGTCAAAGAATACCCCTCGTCCACCTGGTAAATATAACTGGGCTGAGTATTTGTTTACACACTATGCACCAACAACTTATAAAATAGGTTTCCATTTTGATAAATACGATGAGTTTATACATACACCCGTTATTCGAAGTGAAATAAGAAACCAGGACATCAAAGATTTTGGCCATGTCACAGTCTACC
>CBIHNR010000167.1:0-12572 GCA_966211215.1 uncultured Pedobacter sp. | reverse complement strand
ATAATTGTCGTGGCTAACCCGCGAGCCTATTCCGATATTTTGCTTCATGTTTAGAATAATTGTTTAAGGGATAATTTAGTATGCCGGATCAAATGGCATGTAATTTCGGTGCTAAAATATAAAAATGTACTGTTCAAAGTTGCTACGTGGAAGAAATAAGACGTTCTGGCGCTTGCCATCTTTTTAAACATCATAGTCCAGCTTAGCTTCCGTTAAAATTATCGGAATCAGGGCTAGTGCCTTTGATACCGGGCTCTTCGGGGCTTGTTTGGTATTGATTGTTTTCACTAGTTCTCGACACAAAACAGTAAGAGGTGTTTTCAAGCACCTTGCTTTTAGTAGTTACTTTGCCCGAGCCTTCTAAAACAGGCCCGACCCAGGTTGCTTCGGCAGATGGTTTGAGTATCATATCTCCGGAATTTTATAATTAAATTGAACCAACATCAATTTATTTTCTTTAATAAATACAAATAAGACTTGCAGTTGTAATGCTAAATCATAATAAACTGTAATTTTAAATTTTTCTAACCTTTTAGCATTTAAATTACGTATAAAGGCGACCCAATACATTTTTACTTTTAAAAAGAAAAATTTAGCACAAATGGAAATAATGACGGTGGTATTATTGAAATAGTTCTAAATTTATTGTTTAACGATTTTTTTGCACACATCTAAATCTAATCTAAATTAATGGAAAATACTTCAAACAAAGACACTCCAATTGTGAGGCTTAGGGCGTTTAGAGCCATAGACGACCCCAAGGCTTGCGAGCTTTTTCTGGAGGGCCATGCTCAGGTACTTAGCAGTATAGGAATAACCAAGGTAACTTCATCAAAAAATGAATGGGTAGAAAACCCTGCTGCATTTGTCCTGATAGTGGAGTCTTTAGATAAACAACGCGTGTATGGCGGGGCAAGGGTGCATGTGTCCGGGGGAAGCCAACCGCTGCCAATTGAGCAAGCTACAGCTAGCTTTGATAAATCAATCTATGATCTGGTGTGGCGTTATGCACAATATGGTTCCGGTGAGATTTGTGGTTTATGGAATTCCAGAGATCTTGCCGGGTATGGAATTGGAACGATACTTCTTATAAGAGCCGGCGTGGCCGTTGCATATCAAATTGGGTTAAAGTCATTATTTGCGCTGTGTGCTCCTTATACTGTTAAGCCGGTGGAAGGAATAGGAATGGAACTTGAACCTTCGGTAGGTAAAGATGGCACGTTTTATTATCCGAAGCAAGACCTGATTGCAACGGCTATGATACTAAAAGATCTTGAAACGCTAAGTAAGGCCACGGAAGAGGAAAGGAACGCCGTATTTGCAATTCGTGAAAATTTGAACACCGTTAAAACGGAAACACTACGAAACAAGGATATAACGATACATTATGAAACAGAGGTGCCTAATTTAGATAAATGGAACCTGGGAGAAGTTATAGCTGATGCAGAAAGATTATATTATAGTGTGAGGCCTCAGGCGCCTTATCCGGAGTTCAGATTCAGTTAGAATTAAAGAAATGCAATACAAAATTTTCAAACATATAAGGTCAAAGCCTATCGCAAAAAACAAACCTGCCGCCTTATCAGCTTAAAAAAGCTTTTGCCGTCAGGCTTCATCTGCAAAACCGAAAACTATGGAAAATGTATTAAATGCTACTTTCAATGCCGTTGATGTTAACAGAGTTCACAAGCCATTACTGTTAAGAATTGACAATCCTGATGATTTGGAATTGTATAATAAATTAATGCATTCGGGCAAAATTTCGTTTTTGCACGATGAAATCATGGGGCAACTTAAAGAACTTATTAAAAGTAAAAACCCTTCGATTAAACTTAAACCAGATGATTATCCCGACTTGATCAATAAACATTTGGATGGAAGAAATCTGCAGGAATATGGTGTTTGGGCTTATTATCCCTGGAGCCAACGCATGGTGCACCTTTTGGATAAAGAAGAGTTTGTGGAAATGCGCACAAACCGAAACCAATACAAAATTACTCGCAATGAAAGAGATACATTAGGCACAAAAAAAATAGGCATTATCGGATTGTCTGTGGGACAATCCATTGCCTTGACATTAGCTATGGAAAGAGGTTTTGGCGAACTCCGCCTTGCTGATTTTGATGAGCTGGAATTGAGTAACCTAAACCGCATTCGCACGGGCTTACATAATCTCGGCCTTCCCAAAGTAGTAATTGCAGCTCGCGAGATTGCCGAGATCGACCCATTCTTAAACGTATCCTGTTTTTTTGATGGGTTGATTGATGCCAATATCGACGACTTCTTTTTAAAAAATGGCAAGTTAGACATATTGGTTGATGAGTGCGATAGCCTTGATGTTAAAATTACCTCGCGTATTAAGGCCCGTGAGTTAAAGATACCGGTAGTGATGGATACCAGCGATCGGGGCATGCTTGATGTTGAGCGCTTTGACCTGGAACCTGATCGGGCGATTTTGCATGGTGCTTTAGAAAATGTCGACCCTACAACAATCAAAGGACTATCCAATGAAGATAAAATCCCTATCATTTTACGAATGCTGGGCATTGAGAACGTTTCGCTTCGCCTAAAAGCCTCGATGGTTGAAGTGGAACAAACCATAAATACCTGGCCGCAGCTTGCAAGTTCGGTTGCTCTGGGAGGGGCCGTTGGTGCCGACGTCTGCCGTCGCATATTATTGGGGCAATTTCACGATTCGGGCAGATATTACGTGGATTTAGAGGGCTTTGTGGGAACTAAGCAAGACCCACCAAAGGTGCAACTTGAGGAAAACCCACATAGGCCTCTTCAGCTCGAAGAGATGAAAGCTTTATCAGGCGAACCTGATATTGATAAATTAGACGGGCAAGTAGCTCCAGAAACCGAGATTATTAAGGACCTGGTAACGGCTGCAATCTGGGCACCATCTACAGGTAACGATCAGCCCTGGAAATGGCTGTACAAAGATGGCGTGTTAAATCTCTATCATGATGAATATCGTTCCTGGTCGTTTGGCGATTATAAAAAATTGGCATCGTTTATCACTCTCGGTGCCGCGTATGAAAATTTATACATAAGGGCTTTAAAGAATGGATTGCGAGCTAGTTATGAATTTTTCCCCAATAAGGGGAATGAAAAATTGGTAGCATCTATACGGTTTACCAGCAATTTAGAAGGCTTGGATGCCAATCTGTTAGAGTTAGATAAAGCCATATTTAAACGGCACACCAATAGAAACCCAGCGCCTAAGCAAGTGCTTTCTGCTGACGTATTTCAGCAATTAAAGATGTATACAGAATCCATTAAAGGGGCTGAAATGAAAATTTTTACCGACGAGGAGCAACTTAAAGCCCTGGGAGAAATTATAGGCGCCTGTGATAGGGCGAGATTTTTAAGCCCCCGGGGGCATCACGACTTTGTAAATCACGAGATACGTTGGTCAAGCCAGGAGGCAGAACATAAAAAAGACGGAATTGATGTAAAGACCCTTGGTTTTACAAATTCGCAACTTGCAGCCTTAAATGTAATTAAAGACGAAAATGTTGTGGGAACCCTGAGAAACCTGGGCGGCGGCTATGCTTTGGATATGTTGGCAAAACGTATTGTTAAAACAGCCTCTGCTTTATGTATGATAACCTTGCCAGAGTATAACCTACATAACTATTTTGAAGGTGGCAGGGCAATGGAAAGATTTTGGCTAGCTGCCACTAATCTTAATTTGGCAGTACATCCGGTAATATCCCCATTTTATTTATTTCCAAGAGTTATTTACGGCAATGGAGAAGGCCTAAATTCCAAAACTGTTGAGGAATTAAGTTTGTTAAGAGAAAACTTTAAGAAGTTAACAGGCTTAGAAGAAAATAAAGCCGAAGTCTTTTTAACAAAGGTTGCGATAGCAGAAGAGCCTGTTTTGAAATCATTTCGGCTACCATTAAATGAAGTATTATATATAGAAAGTTAAATCCTAAGCCATAATTTTAAGTATGAATAGACCGCAGTTAATTCTTATCTGCCTTCTGCTTTTATGCAAAAGCGCATTTTCACAAACTTTATTGTTTGAAGGAAACAATAAAGTGATAGGAAAGTTTGTCTCGATTTTAGCCGATCCTTCTGGTAAATTAAGTATTGAAGACGTTAAAAAAAGTACACAGTTCGAACCATCAGGTACCGAAACTCCCAATTTAGAGCTGAGTAACTCCACCTTTTGGCTTAAGTTTACGATAAAGAATAATAGTCGCCACGATAGGCTTCTCCTCACGTTGCAGTATCCTACCTTAAACGTTTGCGAATTCTATTCTCCCGCGGCTGAGGGTTTCGCTGTGCAAAAACTCGATGATACGCAGCGGTTTTCCGCACGTAAGTACAAGCATCAGGATTTTATTTTTGATGTTCAATTGCCAAAAGGGAAGGCTGAGACCTATTTTCTGAAAGTGAAAAGTACCGAACAAATGGTACTTCCCTTAGTAATTGGTACACCTCAAAAAATCGCCGAATCTAAGTTAACACATGACTTGCTATGGGGAAGTTTAATGGGCTTATTAGTTGTAATGATATGTTACAATGCTTTTGTTTATGTTTCAACAAAGGACATCAGTTATTTATACTATGTTTCTTATACTTTGTTTATTGGTTTAACCCAAACCTCGTTGTCTGGATACACCTATAGATTTATATTTTTTGATTCTCCAGAGTTATATCATAAAGTCATTATAATTTTTCCTGCCTTGGCAGGAATTGCCCTGGTGCTTTTTACAAAATCATTTCTACAAACGCGGGTGCGCACGCCAAGGCTGCATAAGCTACTATATGTAGTAGCGTGTATGTATGCTATCGCAATCGTTTTACGGTTAATAGGTTACGATATCGCAAGCTATAGAATGATTGATATTTCTGCGCTAAGTATTACGCTAGTGGTAATGGCCATCGCGGTAACCCTTGCAATAGAGAAGTACAGGCCTGCCAGACTATTTTTGCTGGCCTGGACGATGTTTCTGATAGGTATTGTATTGTTTGTTATGCGCAATTTAGGCGTATTGCCATATAATAATTTTACCAATTACACCATGCAGGCAGGTACTGCGCTTGAGGTTGTGCTGCTCTCACTTGCGTTGGCCGACAGAATAAATACCCTAAAAAGAGAAAAGGAACAATCGCAGGCAGAGGCATTGCATACAGCGCAGGAAAATGAGCGTATTATTCGTGAGCAGAACGTTGTTCTTGAGCAAAAGGTAGCAGAACGAACTGCTGCGTTAAAAGAATCAAATGAAGAGTTAAATACTACATTGGAAGACCTTAAGCAGGCTCAGAGCCAGTTAGTTGATTCTGAAAAAATGGCTTCTTTAGGACAGTTAACTGCTGGCATAGCCCATGAAATAAACAATCCAATCAACTTCGTTACTTCGAATGTAGCTCCTTTAAAACGAGACGTTTCCTTGCTTTTTGACATAATAGAGAAACTTGAGGAAATTGGGCTATCAGAGGTTGCTAAGCAAATAAAAGAAAGTCAGATAAATGAATATAAAGACGAAGTAGAATTTGACTATTTAAGGATTGAGATAACCCACTTGCTTAAAGGTATAGCCGAAGGCTCGAGCAGGACAGCAGAAATTGTAAAGGGCTTGAGAATTTTCTCGAGGGTAGACGAAGACGATTTAAAGAAGGCAGATATAAACGAAGGGCTGGAGTCTACCTTAATTATTGTGAATAATTTATTAAATAATAAGATAACTGTTAGCAAGGAATATGGTAATTTGCCTCTTATTGAATGTTACCCTGGAAAGTTAAACCAGGTCTTTCTAAATATTATAACAAATGCCATTCATGCTATTGAAAAAAAACATGGAGATGAACCAACCGGCGAATTAAAAATTATAACATATGTTGATGAAGAAAACGTTTACATAAAATTAAAAGATAATGGCACAGGTATGGATGAAAACACTAAAAGAAAGATATTTGAGCCATTTTTTACCACAAAAGAAGTGGGCGAGGGTACCGGTTTAGGTATGTCTATTGCTTATAATACGATTAAAAAGCACAATGGGCAAATTATCCTCAACAGCGCTTTAGGCGAAGGCACTGAATTTATCCTAGAGTTGCCTGTTTTACATAAAATAGTAGCAACTTTACAGTGAAATAATTGTATAAAGCTAGGAGAATTAGGCGGGTGGAAGAGTAATAATCTGGCTTAATACTAAAAAAGTTAATGATTAGACCTAACAATCTTCAAGAATGCCAGGAAAAATTAAAATACTATATATTGATGATGAATTAAATAACCTGGTAGGGTTTAAAGCATCATTTAGAATAGAATATGCAATCTATATTGCAGGAAATACGATAGAAGCCACAGAGATTTTAGATAAAAATCCGGATATACGAATAATTTTTTGTGATCAAAGAATGCCTGATAAAACGGGCGTGGAATTCTTTGAAGAAATCAGAGAAAAGCATCCACTACCTATACGGATACTAATAACAGGCTATGCGGATATCGAATCTGTAATTAATGCAATCAACCGGGGGAATATCTTTAGGTATGTAAAAAAGCCTTGGGTAGATGCTGATATAATTTCGGCGATAGAGGAGGCAAACAAGTTTTATATGGCCAACTCGATGCTAGCCATTAAAAACAATGAACTGCAGAAGGCTTATGACGAGCTGGATAAATTTGCATATAGTGTAAGCCATGATATTCGTGGCCCATTGTCTGGCATACTCGGAGCTATCAGGGTGGTAAAACACTTGGATAGTATAGACGATATGAAGGAAATGCTGTATTTGATGGAAAATTCTGTTAAAAAGCTGGATACCTTTATTCTCAGTGTACATGATTATTATAATCTGCAGAGAGGTGAGTTAAAGATCGTTGAAATTGACTTAAAGGCCGTTGTAAAAGACCTTGAAGATATTTACAGGATTTACGGCGGCGCCAACGAGATTATATTCCGGACGTCGGTGGCACAAAATGAAGCATTTCGTTGCGATGAAATGTCGTTGAAATTGATTTTAAATAACCTGCTTTCAAATGCTTTTAAGTATCAAAAGAAAAATGGCAGCGCAAAGCTGGTTGAATTACATATTAATGTAGATAAGGCTGTAGCTACTTTCAGTGTAAAAGATAACGGAATCGGTATTCCTGAGAAGCATATTGGCGAGGTGTTTAACTTGTTCTTTAGAGCAACATCTCAGGAAGCAGGTTCGGGTTTTGGCTTATATAACGTTAAGGATGCATTAGTAAAACTTAATGGAGATATCAAGGTCAATTCGGTGTTAGATGAAGGAACAGAATTTAAGGTAACAATTCCAAGTAAGTAAATAGATGGTGGGGAAATTCAATTTTATTATTATTGACGATAGTGAGCTTGATTGTTTTATAGCCGAAAAGATGATTAAGCACACAGGTAAAAGCGAAATTATAAAGTCTTTTACGTCAGGTACAGATGCTTTGGAGTATATTAAGCAAAGCAAACATGAAAAGGGTGGCTTAACGACTGTAATTATATTAGATGTTTTAATGCCACTTATGAATGGGCCTGCCTTTGTTGAGGCTTTTGAATCTTTGCCAAAAGAGGTACAAGAGAGCTACCATATTATTGCTTTGACATCATCCATGAATAAACATGATATGGAAAAAATTTCAAGCTACAAGGCTGTAAAGGACCTGCTGGATAAGCCAATAACATCGGAATCAATTTTGCCTTTGCTGGTTTAACAGATGAGGCAAAATTGCAATCATAGATTTGCTCCAAATAGATTTAAAACACAAAAGAGGCTGTCTCAAAAAGGAAAACAGCCTCTTTTTGTTTATTAAAACGGCAAAACTTCGACCATTCATGAGCGAAATTTTGCCGTTTTTTTATTTATAGATCATTTTATTGAAGAAATCTAAATGAAAAATTGCCTAAAATGACTTTTGAGACAGCCTCTTTTTTTATGGATCAAATGCCTTATGACAATAGGCTTTGCCTTACTAAAAACTCAAGCTGGTCATTAGATGTGGCGAGCTTATCATTTAAATCAACAATGTTTTTCTTTTCCTGGTACACTTCATAGGCCCTTTCAATAGACATCGAAAGCTCCTCTTCATTCCATGGTTTTGAAAGATAGTGGAAAATCTTTCCCTTGTTAACCGCATCTACAACTGCACTCATATCTGCATAGCCTGTTAACAAGATTCTCATAGGCTCTGGGTGAGTTTCTAGCACTTTTTCCAAAAATTCAACCCCTGTCATGTTGGGCATCCGCTGGTCTGTTATAATAACATCAATCGGAGTGCTATCTATAATTTGCATTGCTTCGTCACCACTCAATGCAGTATGCACATTATATTTTATTCTGAATGTAGCTTTGAACGAAACAAGGTTGTTTTGCTCATCGTCAACATAGAGGATGTTTATCTTATTTTTTGACATAGTAAGTGTTTTTTATCAGATATAGTTAACAATGTATTATTTCAAGATGGTTTATACGGCCAACCGTCCTAAATAGTTATGCAGAAATCGCTTCATTTTGAAGGTTTTATAGCCTACAATCGAAGAAATTGCCGCTTATAATTATTGTAAATGGAAACTGAACTCTAAACTCGTTGTTAATCCTATAAATATAAATATTATGCCAGAATTGAATGTACAACGAAAAAGAAAAAATTTATGGTGGTTGTGGCTGGTAATAATCGTATTACTGATTATTGCCATTACATATTTCTTTCTTCCCCATAATTCTGCTGGTTAATTATAAAATAAAAATTTACGAATATGTCTGAAAACATTGTTAATACTCATTTAAAGGAGCTAGGCAAAAGCGATTACGAGATTGCAAATGGCCATTCGGATATAAGAGGCTGGGTGGTTAAAAACGAATTTGGTAAGATACTCGGGAAAGTGAACGACCTGATATTCGACACCAAGGCCAAGTCGGTTAAATATCTTATTCTTGACCTCGACGGGAATGAATTATACATGCAGGTACGCAAAGTGCTGCTTCCTCTTGATATAACAGAGTTTGACGAGGTTTATAAAAATGTTATTTATCCGGGATTGATGGCAAATGAACTCAGCTCGTTGCCTACCTACGAAAAAGGAAATATCTCTGATAAGGTAGAATTTTTCGTTAATAACGCATTTAGTAACACACCCAGATCTCGAACTATTTTAAATAGATAGAGGTATTAAAAGTCGAACGTGACTACTGCCTTCATTAAGGAAATTACCGCCGGAGCCTATTGACGCGTTCAAGAGGCTTCGATAGGCTCTGTGCTTTAAATGCGATTTTAATACATTGCTGCTGCTGATTTTCCTCTTAATAATGCTCTCAAATTGCTTGCTAAACAGCCCCCGACGTATCGGGCGCTTGTTCTTGCACATTATTGAAATGGAAAGAAAGCTATTTGTAAATATCGTTTTAACATTTTTTTACTCTTTTATTTCTGCCCAGAATAATACTGTCTACCTAAAAGATAGTACGGTAGTTAGCGCTAATCCGAAATACGATAAAGTAAGCAATTCGCATCGTAGGTGGTTTGGGGAAAACTATCGCAAGGAATGGGCTGTACCAACAAAACTGCCAGTGCTTAAAATTTCAGATTGGCAAGGCGGCTTAAATCCAAAAGAGTTAGGTGGCGGCCATCAGTCTAAATCTTTAAGGCTGATAGATGGTGCCGGGGTAGAGTGGGTTTTGCGGACAGTTAGGAAATCTGCTGATAGCCTTGCCCCAAAACTCATCAGAAATTCGGTTTATCAAGAATGGATAGAAGATAACTTTTCTGCCCAACATCCTTATTCTGCATTAATTGTACCTGTGTTGGCAAAGGCTGTGGGAGTGCCTCATTCCAATCCGCTTATAGTTTGGGTAGCCCCCGATGAAAAACTAGGGCAATATGCCAGTATTTTTGCAGGAAAAGTTTGCCTGCTCGAAAAAAGGGAGCCTCTTGGTGAATCTCGCAGTACAGGCAAAATGCTTGCCCATCTCGACAGTATTAACGAATGCCTGGTAGATAGTACAACGTTTTTTAAAGCTAGGTTGCTGGATTTACTAATTGCGGATTGGGGGCGGCATGAAGGCCAATGGAGATGGGTGGATTCCAGCCGAAATGGCCGTGAATATTATATTTCTGTTCCTCGCGACAGAGACCAGGTTTTTTATGTCAACCAGGGTATTTTGCCTAAGCGGGCGGCAAGTGCATCTACATTATCTTTTCTACAAGGCTTTAGTGCCGATTATAAAGATGTTAACACTTTTTTTATTAACGGAACGGAATTAAACCAACAGTTTCTAAATCAGTTTTCTTATGAGAGATGGATGCAATTAACCCGAAGTTTTGTGAATGCTCTACCCGACGACGTACTTAAAGAGGCGATTGGCCAATTGCCGGAAAGCTCGCGCCGTTTGCGCCAGGATTTTTTGTTTGCCGTGCTTAAATCTCGCCGGGATAACCTTCCTAAGGTGATGGAACAGTACTACAAATTTCTCTATGACATTGTTGATATACGAAATTCGGCCCAGCCTGAATGGATAGAGATAAACGATGCTCCAGAAAATGCATTAAGGATAACTATATCCAGGATAACGCATTCCGGAGAAAAGGGCTCAGTGATTTTTGACAATATTTTCAGGCCCGAGATAACAAGCGAATTAAGGTTATATGCTGGCGACGGTAAGGATGTAGTGAAAGTCAATGTTGCGCATTCTAAAATTAGGTTGCGGATAGTAGGAGGAAAGGGGCAAAAAGAATATGATATTTCTAATGCCTCAAAACGAGTTAAAGTCTATGAAGACAGCTATGATGACAAAGTGGATAGGGGGAGAAGCCGGATGGTTTTACATGTTACAAAAGATTCATTAAATACCGCAAAGCAATTTACCAACTTGTACCTTGGTTCGGGGTTTTCTCCTGCAGTGAGTTATCGATCAGACGATGGAGTGCTACTAGGACTGACTTACAAAATCGAGAAGGAGGGGTTCAGGAAATCCCCTTATGGCAGCCAGCAAAAAATAACGGTATTAAAGAGTTTAACTACAAAAACTTTCAGGATAAAGTATGCTGCCGAATTTTTGCAGATATCTCAGAAAACAGACTTCCTTATAAACGCTACAGCAGACTTGCCCAGTAACCGGTTTAATTTTTTCGGCAGGGGGAACGAAACGTTCTTGGATAAAACTGGCGATTTCAGGCGATATTACCGAGTTAGGTTCAACTATTTTACCCTCGAGCCAGCATTTAAGTTCCGTCTTGCTCGTCATGTAAACCTTTCAGTTGGACCATCATTCCAATATTCTAAAATTAAAAGTAAGGATAACGAGGGCCGTTTTATCGAGAGTGCATCTTTAAATAATGATTATTTCGGCAGCTTTATTACAGAGGATAAGTCACACGGTGGAGCATTTATAGATTTCGACTTTGATAAAAGAGGTAATAAGTTATTTCCCGAGAATGGCTATAGGTTAAACCTGCGAATGCATGCCTATGAGGGACTGAACCCTTATTCAGAGGATTTCATGCAGGCCCTGCCCCAGATGGCATTTTACAAGTCGATTGATAAAAAAGGCCATTTTGTTATTGCCAACCGAACTGGAGCAGCCTTTACGCGAGGGAAAACCACTTTTTATCAGAGCGCATATTTAGGCGGGCACGACAATCTTTTGGGGTATTTAAAATTCAGGTTCGCTGGAGACCATGTGCTATATAATAATTTAGAAGCGCGTATCACCCTGCCCAACTTTCTGCATTACACTATGCCTGGAAGAATTGGGCTAATTGGCTTTTATGATATTGGAAAAGTCTGGGTAGATGGCGAGCATTCGAACAAATACCACCAGGGCGTTGGAGGGGGGATATTCATTTCTCCTTTTAATAGATTACTAGTCAGGGCGGTTTTGGGCAGTTCTGATGAAGGGCTCTTTCCAAATATTATGATAGGCCAACGGTTTTAGCTTATGAATTTATCACCTCGCAAGAAGCGGATCCTATGGTATGTATTAGGATGTATGTTTCTGGGCTTTACGCTTTTAACATTTCTGGTCTCCATTTTTCCAACTTCGATAGTTGACATTGAATTTTCTGAGGAGGTACAGGAGCATCGCCATCCAATATTCGATTGGTTGATGAAGCTTATCAGTATACCGGGGCAAAGGCCTTATTCCATAATCATCGTGTGCTTTACTTCTGCAATTTTCTTTATCTATAAATTTAAGAAGGAAGCCATATTTATACTTTGTACACTAATATCTGGAGTTATAAGCTCCACCTTGAAATTGCTGATTGATCGGCCCCGACCAAGCGAAGGCCTGGTTCGTATAATTGAAAAAGCAGAGCGCCAGAGTTTTCCAAGTGGGCATGTGCTGTTTTATGTTATTTTCTTCGGTTTTCTAACGGTGTTAATGTACCACCTGAGAAACATACCTCGAAATTTGAGGCGAGGGATATCCGTGTTTTCCCTATTTCTTGTTTTCACTGTACCCTTATCCCGAGTTTATTTAGGAGCACACTGGTTTACCGATGTAACGGCAGCTTTTATGCTGGGAATAGTTTGTCTTTTTTTTATCAGTTATCTCTATTTTAAGTATAACGATCGTAAAACATAATTTCCGAGCCT